>NZ_BAAGQZ010000050.1:0-1302 GCF_054783215.1 Rhodococcus aerolatus
GGGCGCGGCCCGCGGGGACCTCGCCGCCGCCCAGGCCGGGCGCACCGCCGCCGAGCAGGCCGCGTCCGCCGCCGAGCGGGCCCGCCTGGTCGCGGTCCGGGCGGTCGCCGACCGCCGGGAGGGCCTGGCCCGCCTCGCCGGTGAGGTCGACACGCTGCGCTCCCGGGTGGAGTCCGGCGACGCCGAGCTGGCCCGCCTCGCCGACACCGAGACGGCGGCGCGGGAGCGGGCCGCCGCCGCGCTCGCCGAGCAGACCGACGCGCAGGACGAGGCCGGGGCGCTCGAGGCCGGGGAGCAGGGCCTGGACCACCAGCACGAGCGGTCCCTGGCCGAGCACGCCGCCGCCGCCGCGCGCGTCGCCGAGCTGACCGCCGCCGAGCGCACCGCCGCGCAGGACGTCGCCTCCGGCCGGGCCCGGGTGGAGGCGCTGGAGCTGGGCCTGGCCCGCCGCGACGGCACCGCGTGGCTGCTCGCGCTGCCCGACGGCGCCGGGCTGGGCCGCGCCCTGAGCGACGCGCTGACCGTCACCCCCGGCTGGGAGGGGGCGGTCGCCGCGGCGCTGGGGCCCGACGCCGACGCGCTGCTGGCCACCGGCACCCCCGCCGGGGTCGCGGCGGTCCGGGCGCTCAAGGAGGCCGACGGCGGCCGCGCCGGGCTCGTCGTCACCGGGACCCCGCCGGCCGCCCCACCCCCGGACCGCGCCGCCCTGCCCGACGGCGCCCGGTGGGCCCTCGACCTCGTCGAGCCCGCCCCCGGCCTCGCCGGTGCGCTCACCGCCGTCCTCGGCGGGGTCGTCGCCGTCGCCGACCTCGACGCCGCGTCCGCCCTCGTCGCCGACCGCCCCGGGCTCACGGCCGTCACCCCGGACGGCGACCTCGTCGGCTCGGGGTGGGTGGTCGGGGGCTCCGACCGGGCCCCGTCCACCCTCGAGGTCCAGGCGGCCGTCGACGCCGCCACCGCCACCCTGGAGGCCGCGCGCGCCCGGGTCGGCGAGCTCGAGGCGACGCTCGGGGCCGCCCGGGAGGACGAGGCCGCGCGCGCGGAGGTCGCCGAGCAGACCCTGGCCGCGCTGCACGAGTCCGACGCCGAGCACGCCGCCGTGGCCGAGCGGTTCGCCCGGCTCGGGCAGCCGGCCCGGGCCGCGGAGTCCGAGGCGGGCCGCGTCGGCGAGCAGCGCGCCCGGCTGGAGGACACCCGCCGCGCCGCCACCGAGCGGCTGGCCGAGGTGGAGGCGCTGCTCGCCGCCGCCTGGGCCGAGCTGGTGGCGGCCGCTGCCCGCGACGCCGCCGGGGCGCCCCTCCG
>NZ_BAAGQZ010000051.1:0-12865 GCF_054783215.1 Rhodococcus aerolatus
GGTCACCGCCGCCCAGGTCGCCGACCCCGCCACCACCCGCGCCCTGGCCGGCCTCGCCGCCGGGCCGGCGGCGTCGCTGCTGGTCGGGCGCACCGTCATCGGCGGGGTCGTCGTCGCGGTGGCCGCGACCGCCGGCCCCGCCGGTCCCCCGGGCGAGGACCCCGCGGACCGCCGGGGCGGGGGCGACGACCCGCCGCAGTGGCCCTGGTCACCCCGTGCTCACACGCCGGGGTCTACCGTCCCCGGCGCGACCGCAGGTCGTGACGACCACCCCGGTGGCCGTGTGAACACCACGTGACAGCGGTGTCGCAGGGCTGTGACCAGGCAGTCGGCGATGCAGCTCCGTGACCCTCGTTCGTTCGGGACACGGACGAGCCGGGTCTAAGGTGCGTGGAGCTCAGGCCGTACCCGGCCGGGGTGGGCAGAGGACAACGTGCGGGCGACCGGACCGGTTCCCGGCGAAGCAGCAGATCCGAGAGGACGATGATGAGGACCATGCGACGGGCTGCCGCGGCAGTCGCGATCCCGGTGGCAGCAGCGCTGCTGTTGGCCGGCTGCGGGGGCAGCAGCAGCTCGAGCGCCGGCGGAGCCGGTGGCGCGGACACGATCACGATCGACGGCTCGCAGCCGCAGAACCCGCTGATCCCCTCCAACACGGTCGAGACCGGTGGCGGCAACGTCATCGACAACCTGTTCACCGGCCTGGTCCGGTACGACCCCGACACCGGCAAGCCGGTGAACGCGGTGGCCGAGTCCATCGAGTCGAACGACGCGCAGAACTTCGACATCAAGCTCAAGAGCGGCTGGACCTTCCACGACGGCACCCCCGTCACCGCCAAGAGCTTCGTCGACGCCTGGAACTGGGGCGCCTACGGGCCGAACGCGGCGCTGGGCGCCAGCTTCTTCTCCCCGATCGAGGGCTACGCCGACCTCAACCCCGAGGCGCCCGAGGGTGGTGAGGCGCCCGAGGGTGGTGAGGCGCCCACGCCGACCACCAAGGAGATGAGCGGCCTCAAGGTCGTCAGCGACACCGAGTTCACGGTCAAGCTGACCGAGCCCTACAGCCCCTTCCAGCTCTCGCTCGGCTACGCGGCCTTCGACCCGCTGCCCGAGTCCTTCTACGCCGACCCGGAGGCCTTCGGCCGCAACCCGATCGGCAACGGCCCCTACAAGTTCGTGTCCTGGCAGGACAACGTCGAGATCGCCACCACGCGCAACGACAGCTACGCCGGTGACGACAAGGGCCAGGTCAAGAACATCAACGTCCGGCTCTACCAGGACCAGAACGCGGCCTACGCGGACCTGCAGTCGGGCAACCTCGACTTCCAGCAGACCCTGCCGACCTCCGTGGTCGCCGGCGGGCAGTTCCAGACCGACCTGCAGGGCCGGGCGATCGACAAGCCCGTGCTCGTGGTGCAGTCGGCCACCTTCCCGCTCTACGACGCGCGGTTCCAGAACCCCACCCTGCGCAAGGCCTTCTCCGAGGCCGTCGACCGCGACTCCATCACCAAGGTGATCTTCGGCGGCACCCGCATCCCGGCGAAGTCGTACTCCTCGCCCGGCGTCCCCGGGTACCAGGAGGACTGCGGCGAGGCGTGCGTCTACGACCCCGCCAAGGCCAAGGCCGACCTCGCCGCCGCCGGCGGGTTCCAGGGCACCCTGACCCTGAGCTACAACGCCGACGGTGACCACAAGGCCTGGACCGAGGCCGCCTGCAACTCCATCACCCAGGCCACCGGCGTCGCGTGCACCGCCACCCCGGTGCCGACCTTCGCCGACTTCCGCCAGCAGAGCACCCAGAAGAAGCAGACCGGGCTGTTCCGCACCGGCTGGCAGTACGACTACCCGAGCCTGGAGAACCTGCTCAGCGCCACCTTCGTCACCGGCGCCGGCTCCAACGACGCGGGCTACTCCAACCCGGCCTTCGACGCGAAGATGAAGGAGGCCGCGGCCGAGCCCGACACGGACAAGTCCAACGCCCTCTACATCGAGGCCGAGAAGATCGTGCTCGGCGACCTGCCCGCCATCCCGCTGTGGTCGGTCAAGCAGCAGTCCGGCTTCTCCGCCGCGGTGGACAACGTCAAGGTCAACGCCTTCGGCGTCCTCGACTGGGAGACCATCACCCTGAAGGGCTGACCCACCGGGCCCGGTCGTCCCCCCGCGCGAGCGGGTGGGGCGGCCGGGCCCGCCCCCTTCTCCCACCCCGTCCGCGGCCCCCACCGGGCCGCACTCCCGAACGGAGCCAGCTCGTGGGGCGCTACGTCGTGCGGCGACTGCTGCAGATGATCCCGGTCTTCCTGGGCACCACGTTCATCATCTACCTGCTCGTCTACGCCATCCCCGGTGACCCGCTCGCGGGCAAGTGCGGCGACCGCCCGTGCCCGCCGTCCTTCGTCGCCAAGTTCACCGAGGAGTTCAACCTCAACGACCCCGTGGTCGTGCAGTACGTCAAGTACCTCGGCCAGCTGCTGCAGGGGAACTTCGGCACCAACTTCTCGGGCCGGCCGATCAGCGACATCATCGCGCAGACCTTCCCGACGTCGATCAAGCTCGCGCTGATGGCCGTGGCCATCGAGCTCGTCGTCGGCGTGGCCGCGGGCGTGCTGACGGGCCTGGGCCGCGGCGGGTTCCTCGACAACCTGGTGCTCGTCTCCACCCTGCTGCTCATCGCGCTGCCGATCTTCGTCACCGCGTTCGTGCTGCAGTACCTCTTCGGGGTCAAGTGGGGGATCGTCAGCCCGACGGTGTCGCCGTCGGTGCCGTTCAGCGAGCTCCTGCTGCCGGCGTTCGTGCTGGCGTCGCTGTCCATGGCCTACGTCACCCGGATCACCCGCACCTCGATCGTGGAGAACCGGAGCGCCGACTACGTGCGCACCGCCACGGCCAAGGGCCTGCCGCGCAAGCGCGTCATCGGGATCCACCTGCTGCGCAACTCGCTCATCCCCGTCATCACCTTCATCGGGACCGACCTGGGCGCCCTCATGGGCGGCGCGATCGTCACCGAGGGCATCTTCGCCATCAACGGGCTGGGCCAGGCGCTCTACCGCGCCATCGTCACCAAGGAGGGCGCGACGGTCACCGGCATCGTGGTGCTGCTCGTGCTCGTGTACCTGGTGATGAACCTGATCGTCGACCTGCTCTACGCCGTCCTGGATCCGCGGATCCGCTATGACTAGGACCCCTGCCATGACCGGACGCACGTCATGACCAACCCCACGCTGGCCGCGAACCAGGACGTCCCGGGCGACGTCGGCAGCCCCAGCGCGCCCGACGACGGCCTCAACCAGGTCGCCGAGGGCCGCTCGCTCACCCAGGACGCGTGGCGCGACCTGCGCCGCCGCCCGCTGTTCATCATCTCCGCGGTGATCATCCTGGTCGTCGTCGTCATGGCGGTGCGGCCGCAGCTGTTCACCAGCGTCGACCCCAACGCGGCCGACCTCACCCGCAGCAACCAGGGGCCGCAGGACGGCGGCATCTTCGGCTACGACCTGCAGGGCTACAGCGTCTACGCCCGCTCCATCTACGGCGCGCGCTACTCGCTCGTCGTCGGGCTCATGTCGACGCTGCTGACCACCCTGATCGGCATGACGATCGGCATGATCGCCGGCTACGCGGGCGGCTTCCTCGACAGCGTGCTGTCCCGGGTGGGCGACGTGTTCCTGGGCCTGCCCTTCCTGCTCGGGGCCATCGTCATCCTCACCACCTTCAACCGGTCCAACTCGACCCTGGTGATCGTGACCCTGGTGATCGTGTCGCTGACCGTGCTCGGCTGGCCCGTGCCCGCGCGCGTGATGCGGTCCTCGGTGCTGCAGGCCAAGCAGAACGACTACGTTGCGGCCGCCCGCTCGATGGGTGCGGGCACCGGGCGCATCATGTTCAAGCACCTGCTGCCCAACGCCCTGTCCGCGTCGCTGGTCTACGCGTCCATCTCGCTGGGGGTGTTCATCGGCGCCGAGGCGACGCTGTCCTACCTGGGCGTCGGGCTGCGGTCCCCCGTCATCTCCTGGGGGGTCATGATCAACGACTCCGCGAACCAGATCCGGAACGCGCCGCACTCGCTGCTGTTCCCCGCCGCGTTCCTGACCATCACGGTCCTGGCCTTCGTCATGCTCGGCGACGCCGTGCGCGAGGCCTTCGACCCGAAGCTGCGCTAGGAGCCCCGTGAAGCTGAGAAAGCGGTCCACGTCCGCGGCCGGCGCCGCCCCCGCCGGCGGCCGGGACGCCGAGGTCGCCCCCGTCGAGGCGGGGGAGCACCTGCTCGAGGTCGACGACCTCTTCGTCGAGTTCCGCACCGGGGAGGGGGTGGCCAAGGTCCTCAACGGGGTCAGCTACCACGTCGACCCCGGCGAGACCCTGGCCGTGCTGGGGGAGTCCGGCTCGGGCAAGTCGGTGACGGCGCAGACCGTCATGGGCATCCTCGACGTGCCCCCCGGCGCCGTCACCGGCGGCCAGATCCGCTACCGCGGGCGGGACATGCTGACCATGGACGACGAGGAGCGCCGCCTGCTGCGCGGCGAGAACATCGCCATGGTGTTCCAGGACTCGCTGTCCGCGCTCAACCCGGTCTTCACCGTCGGCTGGCAGATCGCCGAGCAGTTCCGCGTGCGCCGCGGGATGAGCCGCAAGGACGCCATGGCCCGGGCGGGCGAGCTGCTCGAGCAGGTGCAGATCCCCAACGCCAAGGGCCGCGTCAAGGACTTCCCGCACCAGTTCTCCGGCGGCATGCGCCAGCGCGTCATGATCGCCATGTCGCTGGCCCTGGACCCCGACATCCTCATCGCCGACGAGCCGACCACCGCGCTCGACGTCACCGTGCAGGCCCAGATCATGGACCTGCTCAAGGGGATCCAGGAGGAGCGGGGGATGGGGCTGATCCTCATCACCCACGACCTGGGCGTCGTCGCCGACGTGGCCGACCGCATCGCCGTGATGTACGCGGGCCGCATCGTGGAGCAGGCCGAGGTGCACGAGCTCTACTCGCGGCCCTCGCACCCCTACACCCGCGCCCTGCTCGAGTCGATCCCCCGGGTCGACCTCAAGGGCCAGAAGCTGCGGTCGATCTCCGGGCTGCCGCCCAACCTGACGCGCACCCCGCCCGGGTGCACCTTCCACCCGCGCTGCGCCCGCGCCCAGGACGTCTGCCGCGACGAGGTGCCGCCGCTGCTGACCCTGGGCTCGACCACCGACACCCGGGGCGAGGCGCACCGCAGCGCGTGCCTGTTCGCCGAGGACCTCTTCCGCGAGGCCGGCGAGGACGCCCCCCGCACCGACACCGACACCGAGGAGGTGGGCAGCCGTGGCTGACCCCGCCAAGACCGCCCCCGCGGCGGGGCCCGCGCCCAGCTCGGGGTCCGGGGACGACCTGCTCGTCGTCGAGGACCTCGTCAAGCACTACCCGGTGCAGACCGGGATCCTGTTCCGCCGCACCGTGGGCCAGATCAAGGCCGTCGACGGGGTCAGCTTCCGCGTCGGCTCCGGCGAGACCCTCGGCGTGGTGGGCGAGTCCGGCTGCGGGAAGTCGACCCTGGCCAAGGTGCTCATGCGCCTCGAGCCCGCCACCAGCGGCGCCGTGCGCTACGAGGGCGAGGACGTGCTCACCCTCAAGGGCGCCGCGCTCAAGCGGATGCGGCGCAAGGTGCAGATGGTCTTCCAGGACCCCTACACCTCGCTGAACCCGCGCATGACGGTCGGCGACATCATCGGCGAGCCCTTCGAGATCCACCCCGAGGTGGCGCCCAAGGGTGACCGCAAGAAGAAGGTGCAGGACCTGCTCGACGTGGTCGGGCTCAGCCCGGAGCACATCAACCGCTACCCGCACCAGTTCTCCGGCGGGCAGCGCCAGCGCCTGGGCATCGCCCGCGCCCTGGCCCTGCGGCCCAACCTCATCATCTGCGACGAGCCGGTCTCGGCCCTCGACGTCTCCATCCAGGCGCAGGTGATGAACCTGCTCGGCGACCTCAAGGACGAGTTCGGCCTGTCCTACATCTTCATCGCCCACGACCTGTCCGTGGTGCGCCACCTCTCCGACCGGGTCGCGGTGATGTACCTCGGCCGGATCGCCGAGGTCGGCACCGACCACGAGATCTACGAGGAGCCCAACCACCCGTACACCCAGGCGCTGCTCTCGGCGGTGCCGGTGCCCGACCCGCGGGCGCGCGAGCACAAGACCCGCATCCCGCTGGAGGGTGACGTCCCCAGCCCGGCGAACCCGCCGTCGGGCTGCCGGTTCCGCACCCGGTGCTGGAAGGCGGAGGACCGGTGCGCCGAGGAGGAGCCGCAGCTCGTCGAGCGCCACGGCCACCTCTCCGCGTGCCACTTCGCGGAGCCGCGGGAGATCGTCGTCACCCCCGGGCGGTGACGTCGGCGCCGGGCTGGGGCCCGCGGGGCCCGGGCGGGCATGCTGCTGGTCATGGCTGACCCGGAGCTGACCCCGTACCTCGTCGGGCTGGACCTGCGCGGGCGACGGGTCCTCGTCGTCGGCGCCGGGTCGGTCGCCCAGCGCCGGGTGTCGCGGCTGGTCGCCGCGGGGGCCGACGTGGTTCTGGTGGCGCCCGGGGCCACGACCGCGCTGGAGGCGATGGCGGCCGAGGGCTCGCTGACCCTGCACGCCCGCCGCTACGAGACTGGCGACCTCGACGGCGCCTGGTACGCCATCGCCTGCACCGACGACCCGGCCGTCAACGCGGCCGTGGTGGCCGAGGCGGAGGCGGCGCGGGTGTTCTGCGTGCGGGCCGACGACGCCGCCGGCGGCAGCGCCGTCACCCCGGCCGGCGGCGAGCACGACGGGCTGAGCCTGGGCGTGCTGGCCCGGGGCGACCACGTGCGCTCCGCCGCCGTCCGCACCGCGATCCTCGACGCCCTGCAGGCCGGGGAGGTGGCCGACACCGCCACGCCCATGGCCGCGGGCGTGGCCCTCGTCGGCGGGGGCCCCGGCGACCCGGACCTCATCACGGTCCGGGGCAAGCGGCTGCTGGCCCGCGCCGACGTCGTGGTCGCCGACCGGCTCGGCCCGGTGTCGCTGCTCGACGAGCTGGGCCCGCACGTCGAGGTGGTCGACGCCTCGAAGATCCCGTACGGCCGGGCCATGGCCCAGGAGGCGATCAACGCGGTGCTCGTGGACCGCGCCCGGGCGGGCAAGTTCGTGGTCCGGCTCAAGGGTGGTGACCCCTACCTGTTCGGCCGCGGGTACGAGGAGGTCCTGGCCTGCCTCGAGGCCGGGGTCCCGGTGACCGTGGTCCCCGGCATCACCAGCGCCTTCAGCGTGCCCGCGGCGGCCTCGGTGCCCGTCACCCACCGCGGCGTCGCCCACGAGGTGGTCGTCGTCTCCGGGCACGTGGCGCCCGACGACCCGCGCTCGCTGGTCGACTGGGAGGCGCTGGGCCGGATGCGGGGCACCGTCGTGCTCATGATGGCGGTGGAGCGGCTCGACCGGTTCGCCGCCGCGCTCGTCACCCACGGCCGCCCCGCCGACACCCCCGTGGTCGTCGTGCAGGAGGGCACCACCCGCACCGAGCGGGTGCTGCGGGCCACGCTCGCCGACGTCGCCGCACGGGTCCGGGCCGAGAGGATCCGGCCCCCCGCGATCGTCGTGGTCGGTCCGGTGGCCGGGCTGCCCCGGGCCGACACCTCCCCGGACGTCACCGGGGCCGCGGCCGTCGCGGCGCCCCCCGCCTAGGCTCGGCGCCACCATGACGAGCCCCGACCCCGGACCCGCCCCGCTGCTCACCACCGTGGCCAGCGCGGCCATGGTCGTCCTGGGCGCGGTCCAGCTGATCCTCGTGCTCGACGGCAGCGTCATCAACATCGCGCTGCCCCACCTGCAGGCCGACCTCGGGCTGTCGGAGGCGAACCTCTCGTGGGCGGTCAACGCCTACGCGCTGGCGTTCGGCAGCCTGCTGCTGCTCGGCGGGCGCTCCGGGGACGCGCTGGGCCGGCGCCGCGTCTTCGTCGCCGGCATCGCCGTGTTCACCGCCGCCTCGGTGCTGGGCGGCCTGGCGTGGGACGAGGGCTCGCTGATCGCGGCCCGCGCGCTGCAGGGCACCGGGGCCGCCGTCGCCTCGCCGACCGCGCTGGCCCTGCTGACCACCACGTTCGCCCCCGGGGCGGTGCGCAACAAGGCCTACGGCATCTACGCCGCCATGACGGGGGTGGGCTCGGCCGCGGGGCTGCTGCTCGGCGGGGTGCTCACCGACGTGTCGTGGCGGCTGACGTTCTTCATCAACGTGCCCGTGGGGGTCGTGGTGGTGCTGCTGGCGCCGCGCGCCCTGCGCGAGACCCCCCGCAGCCCGGCCGGCTTCGACCTGCGCGGGGCGGGCGCGGCCACGCTGGGGTTCTCGCTGCTGGTCTACGGGCTCACCGTGGGCGGCGAGCAGGGGGCGGCCGTGCCGGCGTGGGTGTTCGTCGCCGCCGGCCTGGCGCTGGTCGTGCTGTTCGTCGTCCTCGAGCACCGCACGCCCAACCCGCTGATGCCGCTGCGGCTCTTCGGCGACCGGGACCGCGTGGCGACCTACCTCGGGGTGGTGCTCGTCGGGGCGTCGCTGTTCGCCATGGCCTACTTCCTGAGCCGCTACACCCAGGAGGTGCTGGGGTACTCGGCGCTGCGGGCGGGCGTGTCGTTCCTGCCGTTCGCGGTGGCCTCCGTCGCGGCCTCCCAGCTCACGTCGTGGCTGACCTCGCGGGTCGACCCGCGCTGGGTCGTCGGCCCCGGCGCGGTGGTCATGGCGGCCGGGTTCGCCTGGGCGGCCCGCACCCCCGTCGACGGGGTCTTCGTCCGCGACCTGCTCGGGCCGATGGTGCTCATCGCGGCGGGCTTCAGCCTCACCATGATCCCGTTGACGATGGCCGCCGTGGCCACCGTCGACGACCGCGACGCCGGGGCGGCCTCGGCGGTGGTCAACGTGGTCCAGCAGATCGGGGGCGCGGTGGGGCTGGCCGCGCTGGTGTCCGTCGGGGCGGCGGTGACCGGGTCGGGTGAGGACGGTGCGGGGCGCCCCGGCGTGGCGGCGCTGGCCGACGGCTTCGGCGCCGCGTTCGTCGGCTGCGCGGTGGTCGTCCTGCTCGGCGGGCTCGTCACCGTCGTCGGGCTGCGCACCACCCACGCGCAGCTCGCCGAGGTGCCCGACCCGCAGGACCTGCCGGTGGGCCTGGGCCACGCCGGCGAGCCGCTGACCCGCTGACCGCATGGACGCCGGCCCCGGACGCACCGCGGCCCCGCCCCTCGGGGGAGGGACGGGGCCGCGGTGGGGGCAGCGGGGTCAGGAGAGCTTGGTGACCTGCCGGTCGGCGACCCGCTCGGCGCGGGCCCGGGCCAGCTGGGCACGGGCCTGGGCGCGCTCGGCCGCGTCGCGCAGCGCGGCGGGACCGTCGGACTGGGCCTCGGCGACGAGGCGGGAGCCGCGCTTGCGGGCGTCCTTCGCCTGCGCCTTGGCCTGCTTGGCGAGCTGCTTGCGCTGCTTGCGGGTGGCCTTCTCGGCCTGGGCCGCGTAGTCCGAGCCCAGGTCGCGGGCGCGGTCGGCGAGCTCGGCACCCTTGTCGCGGGCCGCGTCGGCCAGCACCGGGGCCCGGTCACGGGCGACCTCGGCCAGCTCGGCGCCCCGCTCGCGGGCGCGCTCGGCCAGCACCGGGCCGCGGTCCTTGGCCAGCTCGGCCAGCTCCTCGCCGCGCTCGCGGGCCATCCCGGCCAGCTCGTGGCCGCGCTTGCGGCCCTGCTTCACCAGCGCCTTGGTGGTGTCGGACTCCGCGACGCGGTGGGCCAGCTCCTGGCTGGCGTCGGCGGCGCGCGACGCGACGTCCTTCGCGGTGTCCGCGGCGTCGTGGCTGGCCACGAAGGGCACGGCGGCGGTGACGGCCTGGTTGGCGCGCTTCGCGGCCTGGCGGCCGCGCCACCCCAGCGACGGCTTCCCCTCGGTGTCGACCGCGGCGATGATCAGCCCGCCCAGCAGGGACACGTTCTTGAGGAACTGCGTGCGCTGCGCGGCCTTCGCGGCCGGGTCGGTCTCCTCCCAGAACGCGTGGCCCGCGAGCGTGGTGGGGACCAGCGTGCCCGCCAGGGCGAGGGAGGACAGCCGGGGCAGCTTGCCCGACGCCAGCAGCAGCCCGCCGCCGACCTGCACCGCGGCGTTGACCTTGACCAGCGTGTCGGCGTCGGTGGGCACGGAGTCCGTGACGTCGTCGGGCAGCGCCTCGACGCCCTTGGCCACCAGCGGCTTCGCGGCCTCCACCCGGGGGGCGGGGTTGCGCAGCGTGTCGACACCGCCGGCCACGAAGACCGCGGCCAGCATGGGGCGGGCGATACGGCGGATGAGCACTACAGACCTCCTGTGTCGGCGGCACCGGAGGCGGTGCCGTCCGTCGAGCGGTTCGGACGAGTTCCCCCGACCGTATAGAGGCCCGCCCCCCGGTGCCGCACGGCACGGCCGCGGCGGCGGGAAAACCTCGGGACGGGCCCAGGGAGGGTGCGGCTACGCTGCGCACCCGTGATCATGCGGATGTCGGCCCTGTTCCTGCGCACCCTGCGCGACGCCCCGGCCGACGCGGAGGTCGCCAGCCACGCGCTGCTCGTCCGCGCCGGCTACGTGCGGCGCGTCGCCCCGGGGGTCTACACCTGGCTGCCGCTGGGCCTGCGGGTGCTGCGGCAGGTGGAGCGCGTCGTGCGCGAGGAGATGGACGCCATCGGCGCGCAGGAGATCAGCCTGCCCGCGCTGCTGCCCCGCGAGCCCTACGAGACCACCGGCCGGTGGACCGAGTACGGCGCCGGGCTGTTCCGCCTCAAGGACCGCCGCGGCGGGGACTACCTGCTCGGCCCCACCCACGAGGAGCTGTTCGCGCTCACCGTCAAGGGCGAGCTGACCTCGTACAAGGACTTCCCGGTCACCCTCTACCAGGTGCAGACGAAGTACCGCGACGAGGAGCGGCCCCGCGCGGGGATCCTGCGGGGCCGGGAGTTCGTGATGAAGGACTCCTACTCGTTCGACCTCGACGAGGCCGGGCTCGAGGCCTCCTACCAGGCCCACCGCGGCGCCTACCAGCAGATCTTCGCCCGGCTGGGCATCCGCTACGTCGTCGTCGCCGCCACCTCGGGGGCGATGGGCGGCTCGGCGTCGGAGGAGTTCCTGGCCGAGGCCGAGGCGGGGGAGGACACCTTCGTGCGCTGCCTGGAGACCGGGTACGCGGCGAACGTCGAGGCCGTCACCACCCCGGCCCCGCCCGAGGTCCCCCTCGACGGGCTGCCCGCCGCGGTGGAGCACGACACCCCGGGCACGCCCACCATCGCCGCGCTCGTGGACTGGGCCAACGGCGCCGGGCTGGGCCGGACCGTCACGGCCGCGGACACCCTGAAGAACGTGCTCGTCAAGACCCGCGCGCCCGGCGGGGAGTGGGAGCTGCTGGCCGTGGGCGTGCCCGGGGACCGGGAGGTCGACACCAAGCGGCTCGGCGCCTCGCTGGAGCCCGCCGAGGTGGCGCTGCTCGACGACGCCGACTTCGCCGCCCACCCCTTCCTCGTCAAGGGCTACATCGGCCCCCGCGCGCTGCTCGCGAACGGGGTCCGCTACCTCGTCGACCCCCGGGTGGTCCGCGGCACCGCGTGGGTCACCGGGGCCGACGCGCCCGGCCGGCACGTCGTCGACCTGGTCTGCGGCCGCGACTTCACCCCCGACGGGACCATCGAGGCCGCCGAGGTGCGCGACGGCGACCCCTCGCCCGACGGCGGCGGCCCGCTGGTGGCCGCGCGGGGCATCGAGATCGGCCACATCTTCTCCCTCGGCCGCAAGTACACCGACGCGTTCGCCGTCGACGTGCTCGGCCCCGAGGGCAAGCCGGTGCGGCCCACCATGGGCTCCTACGGCGTCGGGGTGTCGCGGCTGGTCGCCGTCATCGCCGAGCAGCAGCACGACGAGCGCGGGCTGCGCTGGCCCGCCGAGGTCGCGCCGTACGCGGTGCACGTCGTGGTGGCGGGCAAGGACGCGGCGGCCGCCGAGCACGCCGCGGGCCTGGCCGGGGAGCTCTCCGCGGTCGGGCTGGACGTGCTGCTCGACGACCGCAAGGCCTCGCCGGGGGTCAAGTTCGCCGACTCCGAGCTGCTCGGCGTGCCGGTGGTGTGCGTGGTCGGCCGCGGCGTCGCCTCCGGGGTGCTCGAGGTGCGCGACCGCTTCACCGGCGAGGCCCGCGAGGTCGCGCTCGACGACGCCGTCGCCGTGCTCACCGCCGCCGCCCGCGCCCGCTGACCCGCGCGGCGCGCCCCAGATCCGACGAGCGCCGGTGGGTGGCGGCCGGGCGGGCCCGTGACCGCGCCACGCACCGGCGCTCGCCGGGTCAGCCGCGCAGGTAGCTGAGCCGGACCGTGCGCACCGCGTTGTCGGTGTTGGTGTCGACGAGGCAGATCGACTGCCACGTGCCCAGGGTCGGCCGCCCGCCGAGCACGGGGATGCTGGCGTGCGGGGCCACGATCGCGGGCAGCACGTGGTCGCGGCCGTGCCCGGGGGAGCCGTGGCGGTGGCTCCAGCGGTCGTCGGCGGGCAGCAGCTCGCGCAGCGCGGCCAGCAGGTCGGTGTCGCTGCCCGCGCCCGTCTCGATCACCGCGACCCCGGCCGTCGCGTGCGGCACCCACACGTGCAGCAGGCCGTCCCCGGCGCCGCAGCCGCCCAGGAACTCGGTGCAGCGGCCGGTCAGGTCCACCACCTGCTCCCGGCCGCCGGTGCGGACCTCGACCTCGGTGCTCTCCACACCGCCATGGTGCCCGCGCGGCCCGTCGCGGGCCCGACGGGGTCAGGGTGCGCGGGGCGAGGGCGCGCGCGGGCCCAGCGGCGGCACCAGGGCGGCGGCCAGCCCGCCCGCGGCCAGGCCCGCCGCGGTGGCGGCACCCGCG
>NZ_BAAGQZ010000052.1:0-95446 GCF_054783215.1 Rhodococcus aerolatus
CTGCTGCAGGGCCGACCCGTCGGCCGGCTGGCGGGCCACCGGCGGCTCGGCGGAGGCGTCGCGGGGGGCCGCGGACCGCTCGGCCGCGGCCTGCTGCGCCGGCGCCTGCTGCGCCGCCTGCGCCTGCGCGGCCTGCAGCTGGGCCACCAGCGGCTCGGGCAGCACCACCGGCAGCGGGGTGCGCACCGGCAGCGGGTCGGTGCCGCGCACCACGACCGTGTCGGCCAGCACCTCCCGGGCGGTGGCGCTGAGCCCGGGGTCGGCGTCGGGGGCGCAGGCGACCACGCAGCGCACCATCCACCGCGGGCCGTCCACCCCCAGGAAGCGCAGGCTCGTCGTCGCGGTGACGCCGAGCACCTCGCGGCCCCACGGGCCGTCGACGATGGAGACCTGGGCGCCGTCGGTGCGCAGCTGGGCGGCGAGCTCCCCGGCCACCTCGCGCCACTGCCCGGGGCTGCGCGGGGCGGCGAACGCGGCCACCGTGATCCGACCGGTCGGCATGCCGACGTGGACCGAGCGCACCGCGCCGGCGGGGTCCATCTCCACCTGCACCTGCCCGCCCTCGGGCATCGGCACCCGCACCGAGCCCAGGTCGAGGACCGTGGCCGGGTCGGCGTCGTCGTCGACCTCGCTGACGTCCCACGGCCCGAGGTCGTCCGCTTCCGCGGCGGCAGCGTCGTCCTCGGCCCAGGCTCCGTCCGTGGTCGCCGGGCCGTCCCCCGCGTCGCCGTCGCGGCCGCGCCTGCCTCGTCCGAACACCATCTACTGCCACCCTCCACTGCTGCTGCGGGCCACCGGCCCCGTGCCTGCCCCGTGCGCGGCGGTGCCGCTCGACCCGTGCCCGGCGGTGCCGCGCTCGCTGGCCCCCGGCCAGTCCGCGTCGTCGACCTCGACGAGCTCGACGGTCTCGACCCGCTGCACCAGCAGCTGGGCGATGCGGTCACCCCGGCGCAGCGTGACGGTCTCGGCCGGGTCGTGGTTGACGAGCGTCACCACCACCTCGCCCCGGTAGCCCGCGTCCACGGTGCCCGGCGCGTTGAGCACCGTGACCCCCGCGCGCGCCGCCAGCCCCGAGCGCGGGTGCACGAGCCCGACGGTCCCCGCGGGCAGCGCCACGGCCAGCCCGGTCGGCACGCTGGCGCGGGCCCCGGGGGCGAGGACGACCTCGCGGGCCGCGTGCAGGTCGAGCCCCGCGTCCCCCGGGTGGGCCCGGCGCGGCAGGGGCAGCCCCCGGTCGAGACGGCGTGCCCGGACCTGCAGGACGGCCGGGTCGGCGTCGCTGCGGTCGGGGTGGGGCACGGGCGGCGAGACTACCCTCGAGCGCATGGTCGACCCTGCGGACGCGTCCACCACCTCCTCGGGGGCGCGTCGACCCGCGCAGCCGGGCACCGGGTACTCCGAGCGGATGTGGGTGCCGTGGTGGTGGTGGCCGTTCGGCGCCCTCGTCGCCGGGCTGCTGGCCGCGGAGGTGCACATGGGCGCCCCGGGCCTGCTGTCCTGGCTGCCCTACGTGGTGCTGCTGCCGCTGGCCGGGGCGGTGCTGCTGCGGCTGGGCTGGCTGCGGGTCGCGGTCACCGACGGCGAGCTGCGCGTCGGCGAGGCGCACCTGCCGCTCTCGGTCGTCGAGCGCACCGTGGTGGTGCCGCGCACGGCGACGCGCGCCGCCCTGGGCCGCCAGCTCGACCCGATGGCGTTCGTGGAGCACCGCTCCTGGGCCGGGTCGATGCTGCTCGTCGTGCTCGACGACCCGGCCGACCCCACGCCGTACTGGCTGGTGTCCACCCGCCACCCCGAGCGGCTGGCCGCGGCGATCGGTGCGCCCACGGGGTCCGCGGGCGGCTGAGCGGGCCGGCACCGGCAACACCCCGGCACGACGACGGCCCGCCGTCGACCGCCCCCGAGGGGGAGGTCCGGGCGGGCCGGGCGTGGAGCGGGAGCGGGTGGTGCGGTCAGGCGGCGCAGTCGCGGCAGATGGGCATCCCACGCCGCTCGCCGGAGTACCGGCTGCGGTGGTGGACCAGGAAGCACGACGAGCAGGTGAACTCGTCGGCCTGCTTGGGCACGACCCGCACCGAGAGCTCCTCGCCGGAGAGGTCGGCCCCGGGCAGCTCGAAGGACTCGGCGGTGTCGGTCTCGTCCACGTCCACCGCGGAGGACTGCGCCTCGCTGCGTCGTGCCTTGAGCTCCTCGAGGGAGTCCTCGGAGACGTCGTCGGTCTCCGTGCGTCGTGGGGCGTCGTAGTCGGTGGCCATGGGTGCTCCCCTGTCGTCCTGGGTCGTGAGCCCCGCGGTGGGCGGGGTCCTGCCGGTACCTCCCGGGACCGCCGACCCGGGGGTCGGGGGGCCGGTGCGGTCCCGCGGTCGCGCGGGCCGGGCCGGTGGGGCCCGGGCGCGTGACCGGTGCGGCTGCACAACGTGTGGTGTCCCCGAGTTGTGCCCGGGGAGGTCCCCCGTGGGGGTGTGTTCGCCACCAGCGGACAACCCGGGGTGCGGCGCTGCGGTGCGGGGTGAGGGTGGGTGGCGCGCAGAGGGTAGCCCAGGCACGGCACCGGGGGGAGGCTCGGACGGCGCGGTTGTCGGGCGGGCGGTGTGGCGTCGGACACACCCGGTCCCGGGGGCGGGTGTGCGGTGGCGTCGGCGGGGTCCTGGGCCGTCGCTCTCCTACAGTGGCCCCGACGCCACGGGCACGGCCGCGGGCGCACGGGACGACGAGGCGGTGGGCACGATCTCTGCTCCGCGAGGCAGGTCCGAGGGACCCTCGGTGAAGCCGTACCGCCGACGTCGGCGGTGGCCGGCACTGCTGGTGCTGGTGGTCCTGGTGGCCGCGGTGGCGGTGGTGTGGACGAAGGTCCTCGAGTCCGGGGCCCGCGAGGTGGTGCCGACGGCGTGCCCGGCACCCTCCCCCGCGTCGGCCGCGCCCGGTGCGGCCGTCTCCCCCACGCCGGTGCCGACGCCCCCCGGGCAGGTCATCGACCCGGCCCAGCTCGACGCGGTCGCCCCGCTGCCGCCGTCGCAGGTGTTCGTCCGGGTGCTCAACGCCAACGGCCAGCGCGGCCAGGCCGCGACGGTCTCCGCCGACCTCACCGACTACGGGTTCACCCCGGCGCCGGTCGACCCCGCGGCCAACGACACCGTCTACACGAGCCAAAACATGGCCTGCGTCGGCCAGATCCGCTTCGGCCCCACCGGGGCGGCCGCCGCCCGCACCCTGGGCCTGGCCGTGCCGTGCGCGGAGCTGGTGCAGGACACCCGTCCCGACGGCGGGGTCGACCTCGCCCTGGGCACGGCCTTCGCCGACCTCAAGCCCAACGCGGCCGCGGTCGCGGCGCTGACCGCGCTCGGCCAGCCCGGCGGCACCGCCACCACCGACCAGCTCACCCAGGCCCGCTCCGGCACCTGCTGACCGCCCCCCGGGGCAGCCCGTCACCAGCGGCTGCGGCCCACGTCCTCGGCGCCGAGCTCGAGCAGCAGCGCACCGAGGTCGTCGACCACGCCCGGGGCGCCGGCGAGCACGAGCTGGCCGGTGCGGCCCAGCGCGTCGGGGTCGGGCAGCCGCACCACCGCCCCCGCCTCGGCCGCGACGAGCGACCCCGCGGCCCAGTCCCACGGGTTCGTGCCGTGCTCGTAGTAGGCGTCGAGCCGGCCGGCGGCCACCGAGCACAGGTCCAGCGCGGCGGAGCCGCCCCGGCGCACGTCGCGGACCCGCGGCAGCACCCCGGCCACCAGGCGGCCCTGCCGGGCGCGGCGGGCCGCGTCGTAGCCGAACCCGGTGCCGACCAGCGCGAGGGCCAGGTCGTCGGCCGCGGAGCAGCGCAGCGGTGCCCCGTCGAGGGTGGCGCCCCGGCCGAGGCCCGCCGCGTAGACCTCGCCGGTGGGGACGTCGACGACGGCCCCGGCCACCGTGCGGCCGTCGAGCTGGGCGCCGATCGAGACGGCGTACCCGGGCAGGCCGTAGAGGAAGTTGACGGTGCCGTCGATGGGGTCGACCACCCAGCGCAGGCCCGCGACGTCGCCCGCGTCGCCGCCCCCCTCCTCGCCCAGCACCCGCACGTCCGGGCGCGCCGCCCCCAACCGCTCGCGCAGGAAGGCCTCGCACTCGGTGTCGACCACGGTGACCGGGTCGGTGGCGCTGGACTTCGTCGCCACCAGGGAGCCCCCCGGCACCCCGCCGCCGGGGCCGAACAGCTCCCGGCGGCGGCGGGCGACGAGCCCGGCGGCCGCGGTGGCGACCTCCACCGCCACGGCCCGCAGCTCGTCGGTGGTCTCGGGGTCGGGGGTCGCGTGGTCGGGGGTGGCGGGGGTCCGGGTCACCGGACCATCCGAGCACAGCCCACCGAGCCCCGGCGGCGGGGTGGGCCCGGCTCCCCCCGGGACGCCCCGGTGCCCCACTAGGGTCTGGCGCACACCGGTCGCGACGACGCGGCCCCCGAGCTCGCTGCAGGAGGACCGTCATGGCGCACACCGGACCGGTGTCGGGACAGGGTTTCGGTGTCGACGTCGGGGGCTCCGGCATCAAGGGCGGGGTGGTCGACCTGGGCTCCGGCGAGCTCGTCGGGGACCGGGTGCGCATCGACACCCCGCAGCCGGCCACCCCGGCCGCGATCGCCGCCACCGTCGCCGAGGTCGTCACCCGCTTCGGCTGGGAGGGTCCCGTCGGGGTGACCCTGCCCGCCGTGGTCAAGTCCGGCGTGGCCCGCTCGGCGGCCAACATCGACCCGGCCTGGATCGGCACCGACGCCCGGGCGCTGTTCGCCACGGAGCTCGGGGGCCGCGAGGTCACCGTGCTCAACGACGCGGACGCGGCCGGCCTGGCCGAGCACCGCTACGGCGCGGGCGCCAACCGGGACGGGGTGCTCATCCTGCTCACCTTCGGCACCGGCATCGGCTCGGCCGTGATGCACGACGGGGTGCTCGTGCCCAACACCGAGTTCGGCCACCTCGAGCTCGACGGGGACGACGCCGAGCACTCCGCGGCGGCGTCGGTGAAGGAGAACCGGGGCCTGTCGTGGAAGGAGTGGGCGCCCGCGGTCACCCGCTACCTGCGCGCCATGGAGGACCTGTTCTGGCCCGACCTGTTCATCGCCGGGGGCGGGGTCAGCCGCAAGTCGGAGAAGTGGGTCCCGCTGCTGGAGAACCGCACCGAGGTGGTGCCCGCCGAGCTGCGCAACTCGGCCGGGATCGTCGGCGCGGCGCTCGCCGTCGCGACCGGCGTGGCGCCCTGACCTGCACCCCGCACCCGACGCCTGCGCTGCGCGGACGCGACGACGACCGCAGGACCTCGGCGGGTCGTTACAATGAGAGCGTCCGGTGCTGACGAGGCCGAGAGCCGGGCCAACCCGAACGACCTCTCCGCCCAGACCGACCGTCGGGCGTGACGCCGCACGAAGACAGCGCGAAAGGGCGTACGTGGCAGCCACCGATACCCGCCAGACCAGCGAGGCGCCCCCGGCGTCGACGCCGGGGCGGTCCAGCAGCAGCGCCGACGCCGACGGGGGTCCCCCGACCACCGCCGCGACGAAGGCCCCGACCAAGCGCGCGCCGGCCAAGAAGGCCGCCAAGGCCCCGGCCAAGGCTCCCGCCAAGGCGGCGAAGAGGGCCCCGGCCAAGGCCGCGAAGAAGACCGCGGCCGCGCCGGCCGGGGACGACGTGGTCGACCTGGCCGCGACCCCCGCCGGTGACCTGGCGCTCGCCGCCGACGCCACCGAGGTGGTCGACGCAGGCCCCGACTCCGACGCCCTCGAGGCCGAGAGCGACGTCGTCGAGGTCGTCGCCGTCGGCGCGACCGTCACCGTCGACAAGGACGAGGAGGTCGCGGAGCCCAGCGAGAAGGACAAGGCCTCCGGCGACTTCGTCTGGGACGAGGAGGAGTCCGAGGCGCTGCGGCAGGCCCGCAAGGACGCCGAGCTGACCGCGTCCGCCGACTCCGTCCGCGCCTACCTCAAGCAGATCGGCAAGGTCGCCCTCCTCAACGCCGAGGAGGAGGTGGAGCTGGCCAAGCGCATCGAGGCCGGGCTCTACGCCGTGGAGCGGATGAAGCAGATCGCCGAGAAGGGCGAGAAGCTCACCACCCCGATGCGGCGCGACCTGTCCTGGATCACCCGGGACGGCAACCGGGCCAAGAACCACCTGCTCGAGGCCAACCTGCGCCTCGTGGTCTCGCTGGCCAAGCGCTACACCGGTCGCGGCATGGCCTTCCTGGACCTCATCCAGGAGGGCAACCTCGGCCTGATCCGCGCGGTCGAGAAGTTCGACTACACCAAGGGCTACAAGTTCTCCACGTACGCCACCTGGTGGATCCGGCAGGCCATCACCCGCGCCATGGCCGACCAGGCCCGCACCATCCGCATCCCGGTGCACATGGTCGAGGTCATCAACAAGCTCGGCCGCATCCAGCGCGAGCTGCTCCAGGACCTGGGCCGCGAGCCCACCCCGGAGGAGCTGGCCAAGGAGATGGACATCACCCCGGAGAAGGTGCTGGAGATCCAGCAGTACGCCCGGGAGCCCATCAGCCTCGACCAGACCATCGGCGACGAGGGCGACAGCCAGCTCGGTGACTTCATCGAGGACTCCGAGGCCGTGGTGGCCGTGGACGCGGTGTCGTTCACCCTGCTGCAGGACCAGCTGCAGTCGGTGCTCGCGACGTTGTCCGAGCGCGAGGCGGGCGTGGTGCGGCTGCGCTTCGGCCTCACCGACGGCCAGCCCCGCACCCTCGACGAGATCGGCCAGGTCTACGGGGTCACCCGGGAGCGGATCCGGCAGATCGAGTCCAAGACGATGTCCAAGCTGCGCCACCCCTCGCGCAGCCAGGTGCTGCGCGACTACCTGGACTAGTCCCCCGACGCACGCGACGGCCCCCACCCGCACCGGGTGGGGGCCGTCGTCGTCGGCGGGCTGCTCAGACGGGCAGGTCCTGCGGGGCCGAGAACGTGCCGTCGGCGTCCGGCCGGTACTCGACGGTGGCGACGACGGCGTCGAACGGCAGCGGGCCGTAGAGGTGCGGGAACCGCATCTCCTCGGGGTCGGAGGGCAGGCCCGGCTCCCAGCGCACCTCGGCGCCGAGGAGGTCGGGGTCGACGACGAGCAGCAGCAGGTCGTCGCGGCCCCGGAACAGCCGGGTGGCGGGCAGCGCCACCTGCTCGGCGGTGGAGAGGTGCACGAAGCCCTGCTGCGCCAGCGAGGCAGGCCGCAGCTCGCCCCCGTCCGGTGCGGCGGCCCAGTCGTCGGCCGGCAGCAGGTGCAGCAGGTGCCCGGCACGGGGCCCGGCCGCGGGGGTGTCCGGGACGGGGTGCTCCGGCATCACCTGGTGCACGGCGTCGGGGCTGACGGGGTCGGGGCCGGTCGGGGAGGTCACCCCGGTCAGCCTGGTGCAGGCTCGGCGGCCGCGCGCGCCGAGCGGCCCGACACCGCGACGGCGGCGACCACCGCGAGGATGCCGGCCGCCTCCTGCGGGCTGGGCACCTGCCGCAGCACCAGCACCCCGACGGCGGTCGCCGTGGCCGGGAGCAGCGCCAGCAGCAGGGCGAAGCGGGCGCGGCCGACCCGGCGCAGCACCACCTGGTCCAGCGCGTAGGGCACCACGGAGGAGAGCACACCGACCCCGAGGCCCAGCACCAGCAGCGACGGCGACGTCCACGCCGGCCCCGTGCCCAGGCCCAGCGGGCTCAGCAGCACCGCGGCCACGGCCATGCCCACGGCCAGCGAGTCCAGCCCGCTGCCGCCGTCGCTCACCCGCTTGCCCAGCACGATGTAGCCGGCCCACAGCGCCGCCGCGGCCAGGATGAACGCCAGGCCGGCCGGGCTGGCGGTGAGCTGCACGTCCGCCATCAGCGCGACCCCGGCGACGGCCAGGCCCAGGGCCACCCCGTCGCGCGGGCGCCGCGAGCCGACGGCCGCCACCGCGACGGGGCCGAGGAACTCCACGGCCACCGCGGTGCCCAGCGGGATGCGGGCGATCGCCTCGTAGAACACCACGTTCATCCCCGCGGTGACGGTGCCGAAGACCCCGGCGAGCAGCAGCCGCCGGCCCCGCCACGCCTCCCGCCCCGGCCGGCGCCAGGCGAGCAGCACCACCGCCGCGCCCACGGTGCGCAGCCACGCCACCCCGGCCGGGGGCAGCCGGTCGAACAGCAGCACGCCGACCGCCGCCCCGGCGTAGAGCGAGATTCCGCCGAGGACGAACACCAGCGGCGCGGGCACCCGCGCCACCCACCCCCGCCCGTCCCCGGGTCCGCGCTGGTCAGCCACGTCGTGCCCCGGCCGTGACCCGGCGGGTCGGTGGTGTAACCGGTGGGTTGCGACACGTCCTGGGCCGCGGAGGAACACGGCGGGCTCGCCGGACGTCTGACAGAGTGCAAGGCATCGCACCCAGTGAGGGTGTTGAGGGCTTGTCACCACACAGGTGTCCTCCGGGACGCCAGGACGGAGAAGTCATGACCGGGACCCTGACCAGCCCAGAGCTCACCGCCACCGACCGGTGCGACCGGTGCGGCGCGAGCGCCCGCGTCCGTGCGCTCCTCCCCTCGGGCGGCGAGCTCCTCTTCTGCGGGCACCACGCCGCCGAGTTCGAGGCGAAGCTCCGCGAGGTGGACGCCACCCTGGTGGGCGGCGAGCAGCCCGCGTAGCACGACCTGACCGCCGACGGGCGGGTGGCCACCACGGTGGTCACCCGCCCGTCGTGCGTCCGAGGTCCGGCGCGACGACGACCCGGCCCGGTCACCACCGGCGCAGCGTCGCGATCCGCTCGGTGAGCTGCTCCAGGGTGGCCAGGGCGGTGGGCGGCCCGCCGCAGGTGCGGCGCAGCTCGGCGTGGATGGTGCCGTGCGGGGCACCGGTGCGGTGGTGGCGCATCGCGACCAGGCCGTTGAGCTCGCGGCGCAGCGCAGCCAGCTCCCCGGCCACGGCCGAGGCGCTGCGGTGGTCACGGGCCGGGTCGGTCGAGGTGTCCCCCGCCGCGGGGTCGGCGGCGCTGGCGCTGCGCTCGGCCAGCTGCGCCTGCTGGCGGCGGCGCAGCAGGTCCTTCATCTGGGTGGCGTCGAGCAGGCCGGGCAGCCCCAGGTAGTCCTGCTCCTCGTCGCTGCCGGCGAACACGGCGGTGCCGTAGGTGGAGCCGTCGAAGATGACGTGGTCGAGCTCGGCCTCGGCGCCCAGCGACTGGAAGGAGCGCTCGTCCTCCCCCGGCTCGTCCTCGGTGCGGTTCGCGGCGGCGAGCAGCGCGTCGTCCAGGCCGTCGGCCTCGCGGTGCGGCTTGCCCAGCACGTGGTCGCGCTGGCGCTCGAGCTGGCTGGCCAGGTCGAGCAGCACCGGGACCGAGGGCAGGAACACGCTGGCCGTCTCCCCCGGGCGCCGGGAGCGGACGAAGCGGCCGACCGCCTGGGCGAAGAACAGCGGGGTCGAGGCGGAGGTGGCGTAGACCCCCACGGCCAGGCGCGGCACGTCGACGCCCTCGCTGACCATCCGCACGGCCACCATCCACCGGTCGGTGCTCGCCCCGAACTCGGCGATCCGCCGCGACGAGCCCGGGTCGTCGGAGAGCACCAGCGCGGGCGCCTGCCCCGTCAACGTCTTGAGCAGCGCGGCGTAGGCCCGCGCGGTCGTCTGGTCGGTGGCGATGACCAGCCCGCCCGCGTCGGGGACCCCGCCCGCGCGCAGCTGGGTCAGCCGGGTGTCGGCGGCGTGGAGGACGGCGGGCACCCACTCCCCCGAGGGGTCGAGCGCGGTGCGCCACGCCCGCGCGGTCGCCTCGGGGCTCAGCGGCTCCCCGAGGCGGGCGGTGAACTCCTCGCCCGCGTTGTCCCGCCAGCGGGCCTCGCCGCTGTAGGCGAGGAAGACGACGGGCCGGACGACGCCGTCGGCGAGGGCGTCGCTGTAGCCGTAGCTGTGGTCGGCCTCCGAGCGGTTCAGCCCCTCGGCGTCGGGCGCGTAGCGCACGAACGGGATGGCGGAGTCGTCGCTGCGGAACGGGGTGCCGGTCAGGGCCAGGCGGCGGGTGGCGGGCTCGAACGCCTCGCGGATGGCCTCGCCCCAGCTCTTGGCGTCGCCGCCGTGGTGGATCTCGTCGAGCACGACGAGGGTGTTGCGGCCCTCGGTGCGCACCCGGTGCCGCGTCGGGTGGGCCGCGACCTGGGCGTAGGTGACGACGACGCCCTGGTAGTCCCGCGAGGTGGAGCCGGTGGTGTTGGAGAACCGGGAGTCCAGCGCGATGCCCGCCGCGGCGGCCGCCTGCGCCCACTGGTGCTTGAGGTGCTCGGTGGGGGTGACCACGGTGATGCGCTCGATGGTGCGGTCGGCGAGCAGCTCGGCGGCCACCCGCAGGCCGAACGTGGTCTTGCCCGCGCCGGGGGTGGCGACGGCGAGGAAGTCCTTGGGCCGGGTGGTCAGGTAGCGGGTCAGCGCGCGGCGCTGCCAGGCCCGCAGCGGCCGCTCGTCCGGCTCCGGGACCGACACCGCGTCCGCCGCCACCACCGCCGACCTACCCCCCGCCCTGCTGGCTCGCTGCACCCCGTGCGCCCGGGGCGCGACGGCAAGGGTAGCGCCGGCGGCGGACACCCCCGGCCGCCCGGCGGGCACCGCGACCGGGCCAGGGCGAACCCTCGACCACGACACGAGGGTTGACCTCCCCCACCCCGACGGGCGCACCGATCATGCTGTGCCCGCCATGAGCAGCGCGTCCGTGCCCCGAGACCCCGCCGTGGACGTGCACCGGGCGGTGCGGTCCCCGGTCGCGGCGCTGCGCGCGGTCCGGGCTGTGACGTGGCGCACCGTCACCAAGGCGTGGGACGACTCCATCTTCGGGATGTCCGCGCAGGGCGCGTTCTGGCAGACGCTGTCGCTGCCGCCGCTGCTGCTGGGCCTGCTCGGCTGCATCGGCTACGTCGGCGACTGGTTCGGCGCGGGCACCCCCGAGCTGGTGCAGGGCAAGCTGCTCACCGCGGCAGGCACGGTGTTCTCCCCCGCGGTGACCGAGCAGATCATCGCGCCCACGGTGGCGGACGTGCTGCTGCGCGGCCGGCCCGAGGTGGTCTCGGTGGGGTTCCTGCTCTCGCTGTGGGCCGGCTCGTCGGCGGTGTCGTCGTTCGTCGACTCGATCTGCCGCGCCCACGGCCAGACCGACCTGCGCCACCCGGTGTGGCAGCGGCTCTTCGCGCTGTGCGTCTACGCCGCCGGGCTGGGGGTGGCCGTGCTGGCGCTGCCCGCGATCGCGGTCGGCCCGGCCGTGCTGCCGCGGCTGTTCCCGGCGGCGTGGCAGGCCAAGGTCAGCGGGCTGACGCAGGCGTTCTACTACCCGGTGGTGGGCCTGGGGCTGCTGGTCTCGCTGACGGTGCTCTACCGCCTGGCTCTGCCGCGCCCGCTGCCGTGGCGGCGCCTCGCACCGGGGGCCCTGGTGGCGGGGGCGTTCTTCCTCGTCGCCACCAAGGTGCTCCGCGTCTACCTCGCGTGGGTGGTGCGCACCGGCTACACCTACGGGGCGCTCGCGACCCCGATCGCGTTCCTGCTGTTCGGGTTCTTCCTCGGCTTCGCGATCGTGCTGGGCGCCGAGGCGACGGCCGCGGTCGAGGAGCGCTGGCCGGTGGCGGGGCACCGCTCGCTGCGGCACCGCACGGTCGAGGTCTCCACCGCCCAGCTCCACGCCCAGCTGCAGCAGCGCCGCCGCCCCGCCCCACCCCGGACGGCAGCACCCCGTCCCGAGGCGCCGGCACCGCCGCCCGGGACCGTCGAGCGCCGCGCGGCCTGAGGGTCGCCGCCGGGGCCGGTCGTCCGAGGGGTCAGTCGTCGCCGCCGGGCTTGAGCCCGTCGTAGATCTTCTTGCAGTCGGGGCACACCGGGGAGCCGGGCTTGGCCGACTTCGTCACGGGGAACACCTCGCCGCACAGGGCGACCACGTGGGTGCCCATGACCGCGCTCTCCGCGATCTTGTTCTTCTTGACGTAGTGGAAGACCTCCGGGGCGTCGTCGGAGGTCCTCTCGCGGGTGTCCTGGTCCGGCATCACGGTCGTCTGCGTCACCGGCCCATGATGCACCAGCGCCCGCCGACCGGTCAGCCCCTGCGGGCTGCGGTGCGACGGGCGCGGGACGTGCTGCGGCTCAGACCTCCGGGCGGTGCTCCCGGCGGGCGTCCTCGACGTCGTGGGCCGCCAGCGGCTCGTCGTCGACGTCGACGATCATCCGCTGCGCCGGAGCGGTGAGCGCGGGCTGCGTGCTCACGGCGCCGTAGCGGTACGTGCGGAACTTGGCGTCCGGCAGCGGCTCCTTGTCGTTCGCGATGAGCACGGCCATCCAGGGCAGCGGCACCGAGGCCAGCACGATGAGCAGCGGGATCCACCAGGTGCCGGTCTCGGAGTAGACGATGGCCGCGAGGACCAGCGCCGGGATCCGGAAGGCCATGAGGATGGAGTACTTCTTGACCCGGGCGCGGTGCTCCTCGTCGTAGGAGCGCTGCGCGCCGGTGATGAGCACGGGGCGGGCGGCCGAGGCCGCCGACGCCGGGCGGGGCACCGAGGTGTCTGACGCCGTGGACTGGGCTCCCGTGCGGGGCGATCCGTCGACTGACATGGCCCTACTGTCCCACCACCCGCGCGTGATCGCAGGCCCGCGGGCGCTGCGACGATGTGCCGATGAGCACCGAGGGGACGGGAACAACACCGGGGGCGGCAGCGGCGGCACTGCCGCAGGTGGGGACGGTCGCGGCGCCGCTGCGGGCGGTGTTCGAGCGGACCGGGTACGACGCGGACGGCGTGCTGGCGCTGCTGGGCGCCGACGCGCACGCCGCGCTGGGCCGCGGCGAGGCGGTGCCGGCGCTGCGGGCGTGCGCCGACGGGGGCGAGCTGGGGGTGCTGGTGCGGCTGCTGCTGCTCGGCGAGCCGACGCCCGCGGTCGAGGCGGACGCCGCGCTGGCCGGGCTCGGGGTGGACCGGGCCGTCGCCGCCGGGCTGCTCGGCCGCCGGGGCGAGGAGGTGGTGCCCGAGCTCGACGTGCGCCCGCTCGACACCGGGGGCGGCACCCGGTGGCTGTTCTCCGACCTCGACGGGGACCTGCGCCGCACCCGCGACCGGGGCGAGGGCGCGTCGACCGTGGACCGGGAGCACGTGCTCGGCGTGGGGCAGGCGTCGCTCTCGCTGCTGCGGGCCACCCCCACGACCCCCGCGGGCACGGTGCTGGACCTGGGCACCGGCTGCGGGGTGCAGGCCGTGCACGCCGCCGCCCACGCCCGCTCGGTCACCGCCACCGACGTCAGCCCCCGCGCCCGCGCGCTGGCCGCGGCCGGCTTCGCCCTCAACGAGGTCGACGTCGAGCTGCTCGGCGGGTCGTGGTTCGACGAGGTCGCGGGCCGGCAGTTCGACCGGGTCGTGGCCAACCCGCCCTTCGTCGTCGGCCCGCCGCGGGTGGAGCACACCTACCGCGACTCCGGCCTGGACCTCGACGGGGCCAGCGCCCTGGTCGTGCGCGGCGCGCTGGACCACCTCGCCCCCGGGGGCACCGCCTCGCTGCTGGCCGCCTGGGTGCACACCGCGGAGCAGCCGTGGGAGCAGCGGGTGGGCTCCTGGCTGCCCGGGCACGGGGTCGACGCCTGGGTCGCCCAGCGCGACGTCGCCGACCCGGCCCTCTACGTCGGCACCTGGCTGCGCGACGCCGGGGTGGACGTGCGCACCCCTGCCGGTGCGGCCCGGGCCGACGCCTGGCTGGCCCACCTCGAGCGGGCGGGCGTGGCGGGGGTCGGCTTCGGGTTCGTCACGCTGCGGCGCACCGACGAGGCCTCCGACGTGCTCTGCGAGGACCTGCGCCAGGCGTTCGACGACCCGTTGGGCGACGAGGCGTGGGACTACCTGGCCCGGCTGGCCTGGGTGCGGGAGCACGACGTGCTCGACGACCCGCTGGTGCTCGCCCCCGGGGCCGCCCTGGAGCGGGTGGCCACGGCGGGGCCCGGCGGGTGGGAGGAGCAGGTGGTCCGGGTGCACCGCGCCGACGGGCCCCGCTGGTCCCACGAGGTCGACGCGCTGGGCGCCGCGCTGCTCGGCGGGCTGGGCACCGGGTCCGGCCTGGCCGCGGGTGAGCTGGTGGGGCTGCTGGGGCTGGCCCACGACGAGCCGGCGCAGGAGCTGGCCGCGGCCGCGCGCACGCTGCTGACCGGGCTGCTGCGCCACGGCGTCGTCCGGCCCGCCTGATGCGGGCGGTGCTGAGCCGGGTCACCTCCGCCTCGGTGGCGGTGGCCGGCGAGGTCGTCGGCGAGCTCACGGGCCCCGGGCTGCTGGTGCTGCTCGGCGTGGCCCGCGGGGACACCGGCGCCGAGGTGGCCCACGTGGCCCGCAAGGTCGCCGAGCTGCGGCTGCTGCGCGGCGACGTCTCGGTGACCGAGGCCGGGGCCGGGGTGCTGGTGGTGAGCCAGTTCACGCTGCTGGGCGCGACGCGCCGCGGGCGGCGCCCGTCCTGGTCCGCCGCCGCCCCGCCGGAGCAGGCGCGACCGCTGGTCGAGGCGGTCGTGGCCGACCTGCGGTGCCGGGGGTTGGTGGTGGCGACGGGACGCTTCGGGGCCGACATGGCCGTGACGAGCACGGGGGACGGGCCGGTGACGGTGATCGTCGACACCGCCGCCCCCGGCTGAGTGCCCCGGCGGCGCACCTCTCAGGAACTTCTCAGCCTGGTGAGCCCATCGCCGCAGGTCAGCGCGGCTTCCGACCGGGAACAGCGGGAACTCCCGGCCCCCCTCCCGACGTTGTACGCGGTGAGACACCACCGATCGGGAGGCACTGACGATGAGCACCCCCACCCTGGACGAGCGGACGACCCCGCGCCCCAGCGCAGCCGACCTGGACGCCCAGAGCCCGGCCGCCGACCTGGTCCGCGTGTACCTGAACGGCATCGGCAAGACCGCGCTGCTCACGGCGGCCGACGAGGTCGAGCTGGCCAAGCGGGTCGAGGCCGGCCTCTACGCCCAGCACGTCCTGGACCGCGGCACCACGCTGGCGGGCGGTCGCCTCTCCCCGGCCCGCAAGCGTGACCTCGCCGTCGTCGTCCGGCAGGGCTTCCTGGCCCGCCAGCACCTGCTCGAGGCCAACCTGCGGCTGGTGGTGTCGCTGGCCAAGCGCTACACCGGCCGGGGCATGCCGCTGCTGGACCTGATCCAGGAGGGCAACCTCGGCCTCATCCGGGCCATGGAGAAGTTCGACTACGCCAAGGGCTTCAAGTTCTCCACCTACGCCACGTGGTGGATCCGCCAGGCCATCACCCGCGGCATGGCCGACCAGTCGCGCACCATCCGGCTGCCCGTCCACCTCGTCGAGCAGGTGAACAAGCTGGCCCGGATCAAGCGCGAGCTGCACCAGCAGCTGGGCCGCGAGGCCACCGACGAGGAGCTGTCGCTGGAGTCGGGCATCGCCGAGGCGAAGATCGCCGACCTGCTGGACCACAGCCGGGACCCGGTGAGCCTGGACATGCCCGTGGGCAACGACGAGGAGGCCCCGCTGGGGGACTTCATCGAGGACTCCGACGCCACCGACGCCGAGTCCGCGGTGATCTCCGGGCTGCTGCACAGCGACGTCCGCAGCGTCCTGGCCACCCTGGACGAGCGCGAGCAGCAGGTCATCCGGCTGCGCTACGGCCTCGACGACGGCCAGCCCCGCACCCTGGACCAGATCGGCAAGCTGTTCGGCCTGTCCCGCGAGCGGGTGCGCCAGATCGAGCGCGAGGTGATGGGCAAGCTGCGCCAGGGCGAGCGGGCCGACCGGCTCCGCGAGTACGCGAGCTGATCCAGCACCGCGAGCACGCGGGCTGACCGGCTCGCGTCGAGACCACCATGACCGGGTGGCGCCGGGCTTCCCCCCGCCCCGCGCAGCCACCCCCACCGAGGCCGGACCCCCACCAGGGTCCGGCCTCGGTCGCGTCGGCCCCGGGGCCCTGCCGGTGCGCGTCAGGCCGCGACGAGGCCGGACCGGATGCTGGCCAGCGCCGCGGCGGTGACGACGAGCAGGGCCACCACGCGGAACCCGCCCGGGGAGAGCCGGGTGAACAGCACCCGGCCCAGCCGCTGGCCCGCGGCGACCAGCAGCAGCAGGCCGAGCACGGCGGGGGCGCCGCCCGGGGGCAGCTGCAGCTGGCCGGCGGCGGTGTAGACGACGAGCGTGGTGACGGAGAGCCCGACGAAGGTGGCGGCGAGGGAGTCCCGCAGCGCGGCCGGGCCCAGCCCGCGGCGCTGCAGCCACAGCACCAGCGGCGGACCGCTGACGCCGGTGGCGGTGCTCACCGCGCCGGTCACCGTCCCCACGGCCGCGCTGCCGAGGTGGCCGGGGCCGCGGGCGGGGCCGGGCCCGGCCCCCGGGGCCCGCACCTGCAGCGCCACCGCGAGCAGCACGAGCACGCCCACCACCACCTGCAGCGTCGCGGTGGGGGTGACCCGCAGCAGCACCGAGCCGAGCACCTCGCCGGGCACGGCCGCCAGCAGCAGCACGGCCACCGTGCCCCGCGCGACCTGCGGGGTGCGGCGCTCGGTGCCCAGCAGCAGCAGGCTCAGCCCGAGGCCCAGCAGCACCAGGGTGGTCAGCGCCTGGGCGGGCGCGACGGCGGCCAGCAGCGCGGGGCCCGCGACGAGCGCGAAGCCGAAGCCGGTGGCCGACTGCAGCACCGCGCCGGTGAGGACGGCCACGGCGACGAGCACTCCCCCGGCCACCACGCGGCCAGTATCGCCGCGCCGGGGCGAGCGGCCCGCGCCGCCCTCCCCCGGCGGGCCCGCGTCGCGACCGTCCCCCACGGGCCGCGTGCCGGGCCTACCGTCACGGCCCCGGGGGCACCGTCGCCGCCGGGGCACCCCAGGGAGGCACCGTGGCCAGGCAGATCACCCTCGAGCAGGCCGACACCGTCGTGGCCGCGTGCCGGGCGGCCGCGGCCGAGGTAGGGCAGCCGATGAACATCGCCGTGTGCGACGACGGCGGCAACCTCGTGGCGTTCGCGGCCATGGACGCGACCAAGCTCGTCGGCAACGAGATCGCCCGGCAGAAGGCGCTCACCGCCGTCTACTTCCAGGCCGACACCCGCGACCTCGCGGAGCTGGTGGTGCCCGGCGCCCCGCTGTTCGGCATCGAGTCGACCTCCCAGGGCCGCCTCGTGGTGTTCGGCGGCGGGGTGGTGCTGCGCGACGCCGCCGGTGCGCTCGTCGGCGGCGTCGGCGTCAGCGCGGGCACCGTGGAGCAGGACCACCAGGTGGCCGCCGCCGGGCGCGCGGCCTTCCCGGGCTGAGCGGGCCCCGGCTCAGCGCAGCCGGCGCGGACCGCGCTCGTCCCGGGTCGGCTGCGGCCCGATGGCCACCCGCGCCCCGGTCACGGCGGCGCCGTCGCGGGCGGCCAGCACGGGCCCGCAGGTCAGCTCCCGCAGCTCGGGCACGTCGTCGGCCAGCCAGGCCACGCGGCGCACCAGCTCCTCGAGCGCGTCGGTGTCGACCACCTCGGCCCCGCGGTAGCCGCGCAGCAGCGGTGCCGCCCGCGGTGCGGCGACCAGGTCGGCGGGGTCGGAGCCGGCCAGCGGCAGCACCCGGTAGGCCTTGTCCCCCAGCAGCTCGGAGAGGACGCCGGAGAACCCGAAGCTGATCAGCGAGCCGAACGACGGGTCGTCCTGCACCCCCAGGGTCACCGAGACCCCCTTGGGTGCCATGCGCTGCACGTAGACCTCCGGGTGCCCGGAGACCTCGACGACGTAGGCGTAGGCCTCGCGCACCGACTCGTCGCTGCCGAGGTCGAGCCGCACCCCGACGAGGTCGGTGCGGTCCCGCCAGCCCTCACCGGTCGCCTTGACCACCACCGGGTGCCCCAGCTCGGCGGCGGCCGCCACGGCCTCGTCGGCGCCGCCGACGATGCGGAAGTCGACGACGGGCACGCCGTGGGTGGCCAGCAGCGCGGCCGTCTCCACGTCGTCGAGCTCGCGGCCCTGCGGCGCGCCGGCCATCCACCCGGCCACCAGCGCGCGCGCCCGCTCGGTGTCGAGGTCGTCGGGACGGGTCAGCTCCTGGGGCGGGTGCGCCCGCCACGCCGCGTAGCGCACCGCCCGGCCGAGGGCCAGCACGGCCCGCTCGGGCCCCGGGTAGGAGGGCACCGAGCCGCGGCTGGGGGCGCCGTCGGGCCCCGGCACGGCCAGCGAGGCGGGGATGCCCTCCACGGCGAGGAACGTCGTCAGCACCGGCTTGCCCGACCCGGCGGTGACCTCGCGCAGCGCCTCGGCGTAGGCGGTGCCGCGGGTGGCCACCGGGGGCACGAACACGGCCACGACGGCGTCGACGTCGTCGCGGCCGAGCGCCTGCGAGACCGCCGCCGCGAACTCCTCGGGCGCCGCGCCGGCCCCGACGTCCACCGGGTCGCCGACGACCTCGAGCCGGTTGGCTCGGGCCGCCTCAGCGGCCAGGCCACCCAGCGCGGTGGAGTTGCCCACCACGGCCAGCCGCGGGCCGGCGGGGAGCGGCTGGTAGGCGAGCAGCAGGGCGACGTCGAAGAGCTGGGCGATGGTCTCCACCCGGATCACCCCGGCCTGCTCGAACAGGGCGTCGACCGAGGCGTCGTCCACCTCCACCCCCGTCGCCGCCAGCCCCGGCGGGACCGCGGAGCGCCCGCTCTTGACGCACACCACGGGCTTGCTGCGGCCCAGGCGGCGCGCGATGCGCGAGAACTTGCGGGGGTTGCCGAAGCTCTCCAGGTACAGCAGCACCACGTCGGTCGCCGGGTCGGCGTCCCAGTACTGCATCAGGTCGTTGCCGGAGACGTCGACGCGGTTGCCGGCGGAGACGAAGCTCGACAGGCCCAGCCCCCGGTCGGCGGCCGCGGCCAGGATCGCGGTGCCCAGCGCCCCGGACTGGCAGAAGAAGCCGACCCGGCCCGGCGGGGGCAGCGTCGGGGCCAGGGTGGCGTTGAGGCCGACGGCGGGGTCGGTGTTGGCCACCCCGAGCGCGCTGGGGCCGACGACCCGCATGCCGTGGGCCCGGGCGTCGCGGGCCAGCCGCCGCTCGGCGTCGCGGCCGCCCTCCCCGGACTCGCCGAAGCCGCTGGTCACCACGACGAGCGCCTTGACCCCCTTGGCCAGGCAGTCGTCGAGCACCGAGTCCATGCCGGAGGCGGGCACGGCGACGATGGCGAGGTCCACCGGGTCGGGGATGGCGCGCACCGACTCGTAGGCCCGGACGCCGGCCACCGAGCGGTGCTCGGCGTTGACGGGGAACACCGGGCCGGTGAAGCCGCCGGCGAGCAGGTTGCGCAGCACGGCGTGCCCGACCTTGGACGGGTCGCGGGAGGCGCCGATGACCGCGACCGAGCGCGGGGCCAGCACGTTGCCGACGCTGCGCGCCTCCGAGGCGAGCTCGCGGGAGGCGCGCACCTCGGTCAGCGCGTCGGCGAAGTCGGGGTCGGTGGGGTCGACGTCGAACTCCAGGTGCACCACGCCGCCCTCGTAGCTGCGGCTGACCTGGTAGCCGGCGTCGCGGAACACCCGCACCATGCCGGGGTTCTCGGCGAGCACCTCGGCCACGAACCGCGCCACCCCGGTCTCCACCGCGGCCGCGGCGAGGTGCTCCAGCAGCACCGAGCCCAGGCCGCGGCCCTGGTGGTGGTCGGCGACGACGAACGCCACCTCCGCCGAGGTGCCGTCCCCGACCTCGACGAGCCGGTCGTAGCGGCCGACGGCGATGATCTCGTCGCCGAGCAGGGCCAGCACCGCGACCCGGTCGTGGTGGTCGACGGTGCTGAACCGGGTGACGTCGCGGGCGGGCATGGTCGGGTACGGCCCGAAGTAGCGCAGGTAGCGGGTGCGCTCGGAGAGCTTGCCGTGGAACGCGACGAGGGCCTCGGCGTCGTCCGGCGTGATCGGCCGCAGGTGCACCGTGCCGCCGTCGGAGGCCAGCACGTCGGCCTCCCAGTGGCGCGGGTAGTCGAAGGGGTCGCGGACGGGCGCGGCGCTGCCGGGGCTCGGGGCGCTGCCGGGGCTCGGGGTGTCGTCGGGGCTCACGGGGGTCAGTCCCTGGGGTCGTCGGGGTCGAGGCCGTGCAGCGGCAGCACGGCCCGGCGGGTGGCCAGGATCGAGGCGTCGACGGAGGCCAGCCGGTCGCGGTGGGCGCGCTCGGAGCCGAGGCCGCCGATCTCCTCGCCCCAGCCGACGCCGCCGGAGCCGTCCCACGGCACCCAGGTCGGGTCCGCCCCGTCGCCCATGGTGGTGGGCACGCCCGCCGCGCCGACCAGGCTGGCGGCGCGCTGCGACCACTGCGGGGGCACGGCCGTGGCCGGGTCGACGTCGCGGTCGAGGACGGCGGCGATGAGGTGGGTCCACGAGCGGGGCACCACGCCGACCAGGCCGTAGCCCCCGCCGCCGAGGGCCAGCCAGCGGCCGTCGGCGACCTCGTCGGCGAGCGCGCGCACCGCCTGGAAGGCGGCGCGGTGGCCGTCGACGGTGAGCCGGAGGTCCGCCAGCGGGTCGAGCCGGTGGGTGTCGACCCCGCACTGGCTGACCACCACCTGCGGCCGGTGGGCCCGCACCACGCTGGGCACCACGGCGTGGAACGCCCGCAGCCAGGCGGCGTCGGCGGTGCCGGGCATGAGCGGCAGGTTCACCGCGGTGCCCTCCGCGCCCGCGGCCCCGCACTCCCGGGCCCAGCCGGTGCCCGGCCACAGCGTGGCCGGGTGCTGGTGCAGCGACACGGTGAGCACGCGGGGGTCGTCGTAGAACGCGGCCTGCACCCCGTCGCCGTGGTGGACGTCGACGTCGACGTAGGCGACGCGGTCGACCCCGTGGTCGAGCAGCCAGGAGATGGCGATCGCCGCGTCGTTGTAGACGCAGAACCCGGCCGCGGAGTCCGCCATGGCGTGGTGCAGGCCGCCGCCGATGGTGACGGCGCGCCTCGTGCGGCCCTCGGCGATCTCGCGGGCCGCGGCCACCGAGCCGCCGGCCATGAGGGCGCTGGCCTCGTGCATCCGCTCGAACACCGGGTTGTCCTCGGTGCCCAGGCCGTGGCCCACCGCCTGCAGCTGACCGGGTGCGCCCTTGACCGCGGCCAGGTAGCCGGGGGTGTGGATCCGCAGCAGCAGCTCGTCGTCGGCGGCCTCCGGGGTGAGCAGCTCGACGCCCTCGAGCACCCCCAGCTCGGTGGCCAGGGCCATGGTGAGGTCCAGGCGCAGCGGGTCCATCGGGTGCTCGGGCCCGAGGCGGTAGTGCAGGTAGTCCTCGGTCCACACGACGGCGGGCGTCCCCGCAGCGTCGCGGGGGAGGTCGCGGGTCTCGGCCATGACCGCACCGTACGTGCGGGTGGTCCCGCGGTCGTGGTGACGCCGGGGCGGGGGTCCGGGCGCGGCTAGGATGATCGGGACGAAGGGGTGTGAGCGTGAACGACCTGGTCGACACCACCGAGATGTACCTGCGCACCGTGTTCGAGCTCGAGGAGGAGGGCGTGGTCCCGCTGCGGGCCCGCATCGCCGAGCGCCTCGAGCAGAGCGGGCCGACCGTGAGCCAGACCGTGGCGCGGATGGAGCGCGACGGCCTGCTGCTGGTCGCCGGCGACCGCCACCTCGAGCTGACCGACCGCGGCCGCTCGCTGGCCGTGGCCGTGATGCGCAAGCACCGGCTGGCCGAGTGCCTGCTCGTCGACGTCATCGGCCTGCGCTGGGAGGACGTCCACGCCGAGGCGTGCCGCTGGGAGCACGTCATGAGCGAGGCCGTGGAGCGCCGCCTGGTCGAGGTGCTCGGGCACCCCACGACGTCGCCGTACGGCAACCCGATCCCGGGCCTCGACGAGCTCGGGGCCACCGGCGGTCCCGGCTCGGTCACGGTCCTGGAGCGGCTCTCGGAGTTCCGCTCCGCCGACCCCACCGCGGTGGTGGTGCGCCGCATCTCCGAGCACGTGCAGACCGACGTCGACCTCATGGGCCGGTTGCGCTCGGCCGGGGTGGTGCCCGACGCCCGGGTGACCGTGCAGCGCAGCGGCGCCACGGTGCGGGTCACCACCTCCGGGCACGGCAGCGAGGACCTCCCCGACGACATGGCCCACGCCGTGCAGGTCGAGCGGATCGGCGCGTGAGGCTGCTCGTCACGGGCGGGGCGGGGTACGTCGGCAGCGTCTGCTCGGCGGTGCTGCTCGAGCAGGGCCACGACGTGACCGTCCTGGACGACCTCTCCACCGGCCACCGCGACGCCGTGCCCGCCGGGGCGCACCTCGTCGTGGGCGACGTCGCCACCGCCGCGGGCCCCCTGCTGCAGGAGGCCGCCGAGGACGGGGCGGGGCCGTTCGACGGGGTCCTGCACTTCGCAGCCCGCTCGCTGGTCGGCGAGTCGGTGGTGTCCCCGGAGAAGTACTGGTCGGGCAACGTCGTCACGTCCCTGGCCCTGCTGGAGGCCATCCGACGGGCGGGGGTGCCGCGGCTGGTGTTCTCCTCCACCGCCGCGACCTACGGCGAGCCGACCACGGTGCCCATCACCGAGGACGAGCCCACCCGGCCCACCAACCCCTACGGGGCGAGCAAGCTGGCCATCGACCACGCGATCTCCTCCTACGCCGCAGCCCACGGGCTCGCCGCGACGAGCCTGCGCTACTTCAACGTGGCCGGGGCCCACGCCGGGCTCGGCGAGCGGCACACCGTCGAGACCCACCTCATCCCGCTGGTGCTGCAGGTGGCGGCGGGCACCCGGGAGCACGTCACGGTGTTCGGCGACGACTGGCCCACCCCGGACGGCACCTGCGTGCGCGACTACATCCACGTGCGCGACCTGGCGCAGGCCCACCTGCTGGCCCTGCAGGCCGCCACCCCCGGCCGGCACGCGGTGCTCAACCTCGGCAGCGGGTCCGGGTTCTCGGTGCTCGAGGTGATCGAGGCGTGCCGCCGCGTCACCGGCCACCCCGTGCCCGCGGTGACCGCGCCGCGCCGGGCGGGCGACCCGGCGGTGCTCGTCGCGTCCAGCGCCCGGGCGCAGGCCGAGCTGGGCTGGCGCCCGGAGCGCACCGACCTCGACGGCATCGTCGCCGACGCCTGGGCCACCAGCCAGGTCCGCGCCCCGGCCTGACCGCGCACCCGACCCCGCGCCGCGGTCAGACGGGCACCCCCAGCGCGGCCGCGACGACGCGTCCCCCCTCGGCGACGTCCCGAGCCGCGCTCGGTGGCATCGCCGCGTCGAGCCCGCAGCGCAGCATCGTGGCCAGCCGGTGGGTCGGGTCGGACTCCAGCGCCGCGTCCAGCGCGATGCCCGCGGACGGACCCTCGCCCCGCACGTAGCAGCTCAGCGCCAGCAGCGTGGCCGGCTCGGCGCGCCAGGGCCGGGGCAGGCCGCGGGCCGCGTGCGCCCACAGCTGCTCGGCGGCGCCGGCGTGCTCGGTGACGGCCAGGCCCGCGCACGCGTCGCGCACCCGGGTGTCGTCGAGCGCGGCGGCCAGACCGGCCAGCTCGTTGGCCTCGGGCAGGGTCCCGTCCTCGCACCGCGCCACCGCGGCGAGGACGACCTCGACCATCCCGCGGGGGCTCGTCGCGCCCCCGGCCCGGTCCCGCCGGGCCCGCCCGACCGCAGCGGCCACCGCCGCGCGGTGCGCCGGGTCCTCCGCGCCGGGCGCGGGCCGCACGACCGCCGTCAGCCCCTCGCGGTCGGTGTGCAGCACGCGGCCGGCCAGCACGTGCGCCGCCGCCACCGGGCTGCTGCGCGGGTCGGGCAGCACCCCTCCCCCGCGGCGCGACCCGCGGGGACCGCGGTGCCACCACCGCCCGCCCGTGTCGAGGCGGTCGACCTCGACGACGTCGGTCACCGGCACCCCGCGGGCGGCGAGCGCCTCGACCACCTCGTCGACCACCGCGTCGTGGTGTGCCGCGGGCCCGCGGTCGTCGACGACGGCGAGCACGGCCGCAGCGCAGTCGGGCCCGACCGCGACCGCCAGCTGCGCGGCCACCGGCGCGAGATCGGCGGCCGACTCCCCGGGACCGGGCAGGTCCAGGCGTGCGCTGAGGCCGATCCGGCGCCCGGGGGGCCCGCACAGGCTCACCAGCACCAGCGAGCGGGTGGGGACGAACCCGAGCAGCGAGGGCACCGCCGCCACCAGGTCCGCGACCCCGCCCAGCCGCACCGGGGGGCCCGGGTCGCCGACGGGCTCGTCGCGGACCGCCCGGGGCGGGGTCTCGCGGGGGTCGCAGAAGTTGCTGAGGTGGCGGGGGTCGCGGGGTCGTCGCGGTGTCGTCGTCATGTGCCCACCATCGCGGCCGTGGTCCGCGGGTGGGGGCCCCGTCCGGCCGGTGTGGACGACCGCGCCCCGCGCGGGTCACCGGGCCCTCGCAGCGGCCGGGGGCCGGGGCCGTGTCGGGCGCCCGTGGTAGGGGGCGGTCGGGTCTCAGGCGCTCCCGCGCACCTTCGCGACCGCCCGGCGGAACACCTCGTCGACCAGGCCCGTGTCGACCTCGGCCCCCGTCGCGCCGGTGTCCCCGGTGACGACCACCTGCACCGGGCCGAGCTGCGCCACGAGGGCACGGACGGTCCGGGACTGCTGCGCCCCCGCCGCACGGGCGGTGAGGTCGAGCCGGAACGCCCGCACGCCGTCCGCCGCGACCGGGGGCGCGTCGACCGCGGTGATCACCGTGGTCGTCTGCGCCTGCCCCAGGGTGGCGGTGGACGAGGCGCACCGGCGCACCACGTCGTCCAGCTCGGCGAGGCTCCGGGTCCCGGTGCTCACCACCTCGCGCACCACCAGGCCGGTCGAGGCCGCGGTGGCGGAGGCGTAGCCCAGGTCGGCCAGCGCTCCCGGCGAGGTGGGTGAGGCCCCGGCGCACCCGGGCGGGTCGACGACCGCGGCACCCCCGGCGGACAGCGAGGAGCGCAGCTCGTCGGCCGTCACCGGCTGGGCCACCAGCGGCACCGGGAAGTCCCCCGCGGTCAGCACCAGGTCGGCGAACGTGCCGTCGGGCCCCGGGGTGGGGGTGACGGCGGTGGTCGTGGTGGCCGCCGCGGCCGTGCTCGTCGGGGCCGCGGCGCTGCTGGGCGCGGGGGCCGGGGCACCGCCGCCACCGCAGCCCGCGGCCAGCACGCCGAGCACGCCCGCCACCAGCAGGCGCGCCGGGACGCGGCGGCGGGCCATCAGCTCCCCCTCGCGATCCACTCCTCCAGGTGCGGAGCCTCGTCGCCGATGGTGGTGCCGTCGCCGTGCCCCGTCCGCACCCGGGTCTCCGCGGGCAGCGCGAACAGCCGGTCGCGGATCGAGCCGATGATGGTCGGGAAGTCGGAGTAGGACCGGCCCGTCGCGCCCGGCCCGCCGGCGAACAGGGTGTCCCCGGTCAGCAGCTCGCCGGCCTCGGGCAGGTACAGGCAGGTGCTGCCCGGGGAGTGCCCCGGGGTCGCGAGGGCCTGGATCTCGGTGCCCGCCACGGTGACCCGCTGCCCGTCGGTCAGCTCCTGGTGGGCCACCCCGGGGTGGGTCATCTCCCAGAGCACGTCGTCGGCCGGGTTCAGCAGCACCGGGGCGTCGAGCCGGCGACCCAGCTCGGGGGCGACGGTGACGTGGTCGTCGTGGCCGTGGGTGCAGATGACCGCGACCACGCGGCGCCCACCCACGGCCTCCACGATCGGGTCGGCGGTGTGCGCGGCGTCGACGACCACGACCTCGTCGTCGTCGCCGAGCAGCCAGACGTTGTTGTCGACCTCCCACGTGCCCCCGTCGAGGGAGAACGTCCCCGAGGTGACGACGCGGTCGACGCGCAGCCCGGCCATCAGAGCACCACCACGGAGCGCAGCACGCCGCCGGTGTGCATGGTGTGGAAGGCGTCCTCCACCGCGTCGAGCGCGATCCGCTCGGTCACGAACTTCTCCAGCGGGAGCCGGCCCTGCTGCCACAGGTCGACCAGCAGCGGGAAGTCCCGCTCGGGCAGGCAGTCGCCGTACCAGGACGACTTCACCGACCCGCCGCGGCCGAAGAAGTCGATCATCGGCATCTCGACGGTCATGTCCGGGGTGGGCACCCCGACCAGGACCACGGTGCCGGCGAGGTCGCGGGCGTAGAACGCGGCCTTCCACGTCTCGGGCCGGCCGACGGCGTCGACGACGACGTCGGCCCCGAAGCCCCCGGTGAGCTCCTGCACGGCCTCGACCAGGTCGACCTCGGCGCTGTTGACGGTGTGGGTGGCGCCGAACTCCTTCGCCCACTCCAGCTTCTGCGGGTCGCGGTCCACGGCGATGATCGTGGTGGCGCCGGCGATGCGGGCCCCGGCGACCGCGGCGTCGCCGACCCCGCCGCAGCCGATGACGGCGACGGACTGGCCGCGCCGCACCCCGCCGGTGTTCATCGCGGCCCCGATGCCGGCCATGACGCCGCAGCCCAGCAGGCCCACGACGGCCGGGTCGGCGGACGGGTCGACCTTGGTGCACTGGCCCTCGTGGACCAGCGTCTTGTCCGCGAACGCCCCGATCCCGAGCGCCGGGGTGAGCTCGGTGCCGTCGGTCAGCGTCATCTTCTGCGCCGCGTTGTGGGTGTCGAAGCAGTACCAGGGCTCGCCGCGGCGGCAGGCCCGGCAGTCGCCGCACACCGCGCGCCAGTTCAGGACGACGAAGTCGCCCACCTCGACGTGGGTGACGCCCTCCCCGACGGACTCCACCGTGCCCGCGGCCTCGTGGCCGAGCAGGAACGGGAACTCGTCGTTGATGCCGCCGTCGCGGTAGGTGAGGTCGGTGTGGCACACCCCGCAGGTGGCGACGTCGACGACCACCTCGCCGGGCCCGGGGTCGGGCACGACCACGTCGACGGTCTCGACGGGCGCGCCCTTGCTGCGGGCGATGACTCCACGGACCTGCTGCGGCACTGCGCTCTCCTCACGTCGCGCCGCGGGTGGCGCCCCCGGCTCCGGCGCGCCGAGCCTCCCACGCCCCGCGGCGCCCGCGCCACGCCTGGCCGGGCCGCGGCGGGGGCCGAGTTCACCCCCTCGTGACACGAACCGGTGGACGCGGCCGGGGGCCAGCCCTGATCATCGAGCGATGACTGACACGACGTCGCAGTACGACCTGGTCGTCATCGGGTCCGGCCCCGGGGGGCAGAAGGCCGCGGTCGCCGCCACCAAGCTGGGCAAGCGGGTGGCCGTGGTGGAGAAGATCGACATGCTCGGCGGGGTGTGCACCAACACCGGCACCATCCCGTCGAAGACGCTGCGCGAGGCGGTGGTCTACCTGACCGGGATCAACCAGCGCGAGCAGTACGGCGCCGGGTACCGGGTGAAGGCCGACATCACCGCGCAGGACCTGCTTGCCCGCACCCAGCACGTCATCGGCCGCGAGATCCAGACCATCCGCGCCCAGCTGCTGCGCAACCACGTCGACGTCCTCACCGGCACCGGCAGCTTCGTCGACGAGCACACCGTGGCCGTGACGGGCGCGCAGCGCGGCGAGCACCAGACCGTCACCGCCGACAAGATCGTCATCGCCGTCGGCACCCACCCCGCCCACCCGGCCAGCATCGACTTCGACGAGCCCCGCATCCTCGACTCCGACGGCATCCTCGACCTCGAGGCCATCCCGGCCTCGCTCACCGTCGTGGGCGCCGGCGTCACCGGCATCGAGTACGCCTCCATGTTCGCCGCCCTCGGCACGCGGGTGACGGTGGTGGAGAAGCGCGACGGGATGCTGGGGTTCTGCGACGCCGAGACCGTCGAGTCGCTGCGGTTCCACCTGCGCGACAACGGGGTGACCTTCCGCTTCGGCGAGGAGGTCGTCGACGTCAAGGTCACCGACCGCGGCACCATCACCAACCTCAAGTCGGGCAAGGCCGTCCCCGCCGACATGGTCATGTACTCCGCGGGGCGGCAGGGCTCGACGTCGTCGCTGGAGCTGGGCAACGCCGGGCTCGAGGCCGACGACCGGGGCCGGATCACCGTCGACGAGCACTACCGCACCGAGGTCGAGCACATCTACGCGGTGGGCGACGTGATCGGCTTCCCGGCGCTGGCGGCGACGTCGATGGACCAGGGCCGCCTGGCCGCCTACCACGCCTTCGGCGAGCCCAAGCACGAGCTGCTCGCCCTGCAGCCCATCGGCATCTACTCCATCCCCGAGCTCTCCTACGTGGGCCGCACCGAGATCGAGCTGACCGAGGACTCCGTGCCCTACGAGGTCGGGGTGTCGCGCTACCGGGAGCTCGCCCGCGGCCAGATCGCCGGCGACTCCTACGGGATGCTCAAGCTGCTGGTCTCCACCGAGGACCGCTCCCTGCTCGGGGTGCACGTCTTCGGCACGTCCGCCACAGACCTGGTCCACATCGGCCAGGCCGTCATGGGCTGCGGCGGCACCATCGACTACCTGCTCGACACGGTCTTCAACTACCCGACCCTCTCCGAGGCCTACAAGGTCGCCGCGCTCGACGCCAACAACAAGATGCGGGCGTTGTCCTCGCTGCGCGACGGCAAACCGGGCCAGGAGTCCGACGAGGCGGCCGGGCGCGACGCGGCGGGCGCGGACGCCGCCGACGGCTGAGCCGTCCCGGCCCTAGCGCCCGCGACGCCACACCTCCCGCAGCGGGGGGACCACCACCCCGTCCGCGGCCAGGACGCGACGCACCTGCCGGCGGGTCAGCAGCACCCCCACGGTCGCCAGGACCCACACCGGGTACTGCACCAGCCAGGCCAGCCGGAACGCCCCCGGGGTGTACCCGCCGGACGCGCCGAGGACGAGCCCGACGAGCTGGATCACCACCAGCGAGGCCAGGAAGCCGCCCACGTTGACCATGCCCTGCGCGGTGCCCAGCGAGCGGCCGGGGGCGAAGGTGCGGGCGTAGTCGAAGCCGATGACGGAGCCGGGCCCGTTGACCGCCAGCACCAGCACGAGCACCACCAGCAGCCACAGCGGCGCCCGGCCGGGCAGCGCCAGCACCACCGTCCACGCCGTCGCGGTCGCGCCGATGATGGTGAGCACCAGCCAGGAGCGCCGCAGCGGGTGCCGGGAGGTGAGCTCGCCGAGCACCGGGCCGGCGACGACGCCGCCGAGCACCAGCAGCGTGAGCACGGCACTGGCCGCGGGCGGGGAGAGCCCCTGGCCGGAGACGAGGTAGGGCACCCCCCACAGCAGCGCGAACACCATCCCGGAGAACTGGGTGCCCATGTGGGTGAAGAACCCCAGCCGGGTGCCGGCGTGGCCCCACGCGGCGCGCACGAGGCCCGGCACCTGCCGCGGCGTCACGGGGGTGACCTCGGGCACCGGTCCGGGCGGGGCGTCGCGCACCACGGCGGCGACCAGGACGACCACGAGCACCCCCAGCGCCGCCGCCGAGCCGTAGGCCACCGTCCACCCGGGCCCCACGAGCAGGGCGACCAGCGGCACGGCGGACAGCACCTGCCCGAGCTGGCCCAGGATGCCGGTCAGCTGGGTCACCAGCGGGGCCCGCCGCGGCGGGAACCAGGCGGCGACCAGGCGCAGCACCGCGATGAAGGTGAGCGCGTCCCCCGCGCCGACGAGCACCCGGGCCGCGACCGCCAGCGGCAGCACGGTGGTCACGGCCAGGGTCAGCTGACCGGTGGCCATGACGAGACCGCCGAGCACCACGAGCCGCCGCGAGCCGAACCGGTCGAGCAGCAGGCCCACGGGCACCTGAAGGCCGGCGTAGACCACGAGCTGCAGCACCACGAACCCCGAGAGCGTCCCGGGGCTCGCGCCGAAGCGGGCGGACGCCTCCAGCCCCGACACCCCGAACGAGGTGCGCTGCAGGACCGCCGTGACGTAGGCGGCCACCCCGACGCCCCACACCAGCCAGGCGCGCCGCGGCACCGGGGCGGCCGCGGCCCCCCGCGCGTCCGGCACCGTGCTCACGAGCCGCCACCCTAGGCCCGTCCCCGGCCCGTGCCCCGCCCCGCTGTGGTGGACTGGCCGCCCCGTCGAGGACCCGAGCGAGGAGCACCTGTGGCCGCAGAGCAGCGCAGCAGCACCGGGGGTGCCCCGGCCGTCGTGGTCATGGGCGTCTCCGGGTCCGGCAAGACCACGGTGGCCGAGGCCCTGGCGGAGCGCCTCGGCGTGGTCGCCGCGGAGGCGGACGAGTTCCACCCGGAGGCCAACATCGAGAAGATGCGGGCCGGGCACCCCCTCGACGACGACGACCGCGCCCCCTGGCTGGCCGCGATCGCGGACTGGCTCGCCGAGCAGGTCGACGCGGGCCGCGCCGCCGTCATCACCTGCTCGGCGCTCAAGCGCCGCTACCGCGACACGCTGCGCGGCGCCGGGCCGGAGGTGGTGTTCCTGCACCTCGCGGGGCCGGAGGAGGTCGTGGCGGAGCGCATGGGGGGCCGCCGCGGCCACTTCATGCCCACCGCCCTGCTCGACTCGCAGTACGCCGACCTCGAGCCGCTGGGCGACGACGAGGGCGGGCTCACCGCCGACGTCACCCGCCCGGTCGCCGACATCGTCGACGACGCCGTCCGCGCCCTCGCCCCCGGGCGCCCCGCCGGGTAACGAACCCGGGGCCCGCGACGTTGAGGGCAGGAGACGACGAGGAGAGGTGGCCGCAGTGGACGAGCCCAGCCAGCACGAGACCCCCGACCCCGCCCGGGACGCGGCGGCCGGTGAGCGGACCCCCGACCTGGGGCTCCCCTCGATGTTCGAGCCCGCGTTCCCCGGCCCGGAGGTCACCGGGGAGGACGGCCGCGGCCCAGTGCTGGTCCACGGCATGGAGGGCTTCGCCGACGCCGGGCACGCCATCCGCCTGGCGACGGCGCACCTGCGGGACAGCCTGGAGCACGAGCTGGTGGGGTCCTTCGACCTCGACGCGCTGCTCGACTACCGCTCGCGCCGGCCCACCATGACCTTCGAGGCCGACCACTTCGCCTCCTACGACGAGCCCAGCCTCAAGCTGTGGGCCGTGCGCGACTCCGCGGGCACCCCGTTCCTGCTGCTGGCGGGGATGGAGCCCGACCTGCACTGGGAGCGCTTCGTCACCGCCGTGCAGACCCTCGCCGAGCACTTCGGGGTGCGGCGCACCATCGGGCTCAACGCGATCCCCATGGCCGTGCCCCACACACGGCCGGTCGGGGTCACCGCCCACGGCTCCCCCACCTCGCTGGTCCGCGACCACCAGCCGTGGGCGGGCACCATCCAGGTGCCGGCCAGCGCCGCCTCGCTGCTCGAGCTGCGGCTCGGCGAGCGCGGCCACGAGGCCATGGGCTTCGCGGTGCACGTGCCGCACTACCTGTCGCAGACCGACTACCCGGCCGCGGCGCAGTCGCTGCTGGAGCACCTCGGCGAGGCGGCCGGGCTGGACCTGCCCACCGCGGCGCTCGACCCGGCCGCGGCGCGGGTCCGCGAGCAGGTGGACGCCCAGGTCAGCGGGTCCGAGGAGGTCGCCGGCGTGGTCGGCGCGCTCGAGCGGCAGTACGACGCCTACGTGGGCAGCCAGGAGCGCGCCTCGCTGCTCGCGGCCGAGGGCGGCCTGCCCAGCGGCGACGAGCTCGGCGCGGAGCTCGAGCGGTTCCTGGCCCAGCAGTCCGGCGACGAGCCGGACGGCCCCGACGGACCGGCGCCGCAGCTGTAGAGGTCCCGTGGCGGGGTGCTGTGACGTTGGTCGCAGCGCCGCCGCCGCGGACCGGTCGATTCGTCCCGCGGCGGCGGTGACCCGGAGGATGACCGCCATGCAGCGCGCCGTGTACTCCCGGATCGAGCTCGACGTCATCGAGCCCGCCCACCTGGTGCTCCAGGTGGCGCCGGCGCGCCAGCCCGGTCTGACGATCGACGAGACCCTCGTCGTCGAGCTCGACGGTGCCCCGCAGGAGGCGCGCGAGGTCCCCGACGTCCATCGCGGCCGGGTCCACCTGCTCGACGCGGAGCCGGGCCGGCTGACGATCACCTACACCGGCCGGGTGACGGGCACGGCGGAGCCCATCGGGACCGAGCCGCTGGACCCCGAGACCTACCTGCGCCCCAGCCGCTACGCCGAGTCCGACCGGCTCGGGGCGATGGCCTACGCCGAGTTCGGACACCTGGGCACCCCCGCCGACCTGCTCGCGGGCGTGTCGTCGTGGGTCGGCGGCCGGCTCATCTACGTCCCCGGCAGCAGCGGACCCACCGACGGCGCCGTCGACACCATGCTGGCCCGCCAGGGCGTGTGCCGGGACTACGCCCACCTGGTCGTCGCGCTGCTGCGCGCCCGGGACGTGCCCGCCCGCCTGGTCGCCGTCTACGCCCCGGGCCTGGACCCCATGGACTTCCACGCGGTGGCCGAGGCCCACGTGGACGGGCACTGGCAGGTCGTCGACGCCACCCTGCTCGCGCCGCGCGCCAGCCTGCTGCGCATCTCCACCGGGCGCGACGCCGCCGACACCGCGTTCCTCTCCACCTACCGCGGCGTGGTCAACCTCGTCACCCAGGAGGTGCGGGCCACCGTGGACGGCGACCTGCCCGTCGAGGACGTCACCGAGCTCGTCGCCCTGGGCTGAGCGCGGCGCCGGGACGGACCGTCACCGGGACGCAACACCGGGGACACGTCGCAGCACCGGCGCCGCCTAGGTTGACGGTCGTGGGACGACCAGTGGCGCGGCGCACGGGCACGCTGCGGTCGGTGCCCGAGGACACCACCCGGCTGGAGTACCGCTCCATCCACGGCTACCGGCGCGCGTTCCGCGTCGCGGGGTCCGGGCCCCCGCTGGTGCTGGTGCACGGCATCGGGGACAACTCGCGCGCGTGGCGGCCGGTCATGGCCGAGCTGGCCCGCACCCACACCGTCGTCGCGCCGGACCTGCTGGGGCACGGCCGCTCCGACAAGCCCCGCGCCGACTACTCCGTGCCCGGCTACGCCAACGGCCTGCGCGACCTGCTCGGCGTCCTCGGGGTCGACTCCGCCACCGTCGTCGGCCACTCCCTCGGCGGCGGCGTGGCCATGCAGTTCGCCTACCAGTTCCCGGCCATGGTCGAGCGCCTGGTGCTCGTCTCCACCGGGGGTGTCACCAGCGAGGTCCACGCCCTGCTGCGGCTGGCCTCGCTGCCCGTCGCCGCCGAGGCGCTGGCCCTGCTGCGCCTGCCCGGGGTCCGCGGCGGGCTGCGCCTGGCGGGGTCGCTGCTCGACCGGGTCGGCGTGGACGCCGCCCACGACACCCCGAACCTCATGCGGGTGCTCGACGGCCTGCCGGACCCCACGGCGCGGGCCGCGTTCCTGCGCACCCTGCGCGGGGTGGTCGACTGGCGGGGCCAGGTGGTCACGATGCTGGACCGCAGCTACCTGACCCAGGGGATGCCCGTCCAGCTGGTGTGGGGCGAGAAGGACCTGCTCATCCCGGCCGCCCACGCCCGCCTCGCCCACGCGGCCATGCCCGGCTCCCGGCTGGAGGTCTTCGAGGGCGCCGGGCACTTCCCGTTCCGCGACGACCCGGAGCGCTTCGTCGACGTGGTGCGCCGCTTCCTCGCCGAGACCCGGCCCGGCCCCTACGACCAGGCGGCGTGGCGGGCGCTGCTGGCCACGGGGGGCCCGGAGGACGCGCTGACCGGTCCCCCGGCGCTGCGGGCGCGCGTGCGGGAGCTGATGGCCACCGACGAGCGGGGCGCCACCTGAGCGACTGGTGCGGTCAGCCGCCGAAGCGACGGGCCAGCCCGCGCAGCGTCTCCTCGATGCCGCCGGCGTTCTTCGCCGGCTGGCCGAGCAGCTCGAGCATCTTCGGCGCCTTCGCCGTGGAGTAGTCGAACGTCTCGGTGACCTGCGTGTGGCCCGCGTCGGTGCCGGCGAACTCCCAGCGCCACTTGTGGCCCATCGGGTGCTGCCACTCTACCAGCCGGTCGTCCTCGAAGGCGGTGACCCGGCTGGTGATCTTGTACGGCACCCCGTACTGCTTCATGCCGACCGAGAAGGTGGCTCCCGAGGAGAGCCGCTCCGGGCCGGAGACCGTGTCGCGGACCGTGCCGGAGCCGTCGATCTCGTGGTGGCGGTGGGGGTCGGCGACCAGCGCGAACACCTCCCCGACCGGGGCGGCGACGGTGGTCTGCCGCGCCACCTTGCGGGGACCGGCGTCCAGCGGGCTGACCTCGGGGCCGCTCACGGGTGCCCGACCGGGCGCGGGGACGGCGTGCGGACGGGCGCGGGGCGCAGCGGGACCACCATGGGCGCAACCTACCGGCGCCCCGCGACGCGCGCCCGGCTGGTCCCGCGGCGGTCGCAGCGGGCACCATCGGTCCCACCATGACCGCACCCCCCACCGCGACCCCGGCCGGCGCCGGCGCGACGACCACCAGCGCCCCGACCCTGACCGACCGGCTGCGCGCCGCCGCCCCCGACGGCCGGCCGGACCCCGACGCGGTGTGGGACGTGCTCACCGCCTGGGTGGGCGAGCGCGGCCTGACGCTGTACCCGGCGCAGGAGGAGGCGATCCTCGAGGTCCTCGCCGGCTCGCACGTCATCCTCTCCACCCCCACCGGCTCGGGGAAGTCGCTGGTCGCGGTGGCCGCGCACGCCGCCGCCCTGGCCCGGGGCGAGCGCAGCTGGTACACCGCGCCCATCAAGGCGCTGGTCAGCGAGAAGTTCTTCGACCTGTGCGCGGTGTTCGGCACCGAGAACGTCGGGATGGTCACCGGCGACGCCTCGGTCAACGCGGACGCGCCCGTCGTGTGCGCCACCGCGGAGATCGTGGCCAACCTCGCCCTGCGCGAGGGGGCGGGCGCCGACCTCGGCCAGGTGGTGATGGACGAGTTCCACTACTACTCCGAGCCGGACCGCGGCTGGGCCTGGCAGGTGCCGCTCATCGAGCTGCCCCAGGCCCAGCACGTCCTGATGTCCGCCACCCTGGGCGACACCGACGTCTTCGCCCGTGACCTCGAGCGGCGCACCGGCCGGCCGTGCGCCCAGGTCACCGGGACGGTGCGCCCGGTCCCGCTGTTCTTCTCCTACGTGCTCACCCCGCTGCAGGAGACGGTGGAGGAGCTGCTCACCACCGGCGGGGCCCCGGTCTACGTCGTGCACTTCACCCAGGCCGCGGCCCTGGAGCGGGCCCAGGCGCTGACCAGCGTGCCCATGACGAGCAAGGCGGAGAAGGCCGCGATCGCTGAGCTCATCGGGGAGTTCCGGTTCGCCACCGGGTTCGGCCGGACCCTGTCCCGGCTGGTGCGCCAGGGCATCGGGGTGCACCACGCCGGGATGCTGCCGAAGTACCGCCGCCTCGTGGAGCGCCTCACCCAGGCCGGGCTGCTCAAGGTCGTGTGCGGCACCGACACCCTCGGCGTGGGCATCAACGTGCCCATCCGCACCGTGGTGCTCACCGGGCTGACCAAGTACGACGGCACCCGGCAGCGCCGCCTCAAGGCCCGTGAGTTCCACCAGATCGCGGGCCGCGCCGGCCGGGCCGGGCACGACACCCTCGGCACCGTGGTGGTCCAGGCCCCGGAGCACGACGTGGAGCACGCCCGCCGGGTGGCCAAGGCCGGGGACGACCCCAAGAAGCTGAAGAAGGTGCAGCGCACCAAGGCGCCCGAGGGCTTCGTGTCGTGGTCGCAGCAGACCTTCGACAACCTCGTCACCGCCGAGCCCGAGGCGCTGGTGTCCCGCTTCCGGGTGACGAACTCCATGCTGCTGGCCGTGATCAGCCGCCCCGGCGACGCGTTCGAGAACATGCGCCACCTGCTCACCGACAACCACGAGCCCCCCGCCGCGCAGCGCCGCCACGTGCGCCGCGCCATCGCGCTGTACCGGGGCCTGCGCGACACCGGCATCGTCGAGGTGCTCCCCCACCCCGACGCGCAGGGCCGCACCGTCGCCCTGACGGTCGACCTGCCGCGGGACTTCGCGCTCGACCAGCCGCTGTCGACCTTCGCCCTCGCCGCGCTCGACCTGCTCGACGTCGAGGCCCCCACCTTCGCCCTCGACGTGGTCTCCGTCGTCGAGTCCACCCTGGACGACCCCCGCCAGGTGCTGCTGGCCCAGCGCCACGCCGCCCGGGGCGAGGCGGTGGCGGCGATGAAGGCCGAGGGCCTCGAGTACGACGAGCGCATGGAGCTGCTCGAGGAGGTCACGTGGCCGATGCCGCTGGCCGAGCTGCTGCTGCCGATGTTCGAGACCTACCAGGCCGGGCACCCGTGGCTGGCCGAGCACCCGCTCTCCCCCAAGTCCGTGGTCCGGGACATGGTCGAGCGGTCGATGACGTTCGCCGAGCTGGTCTCGACCTACCAGCTGGCCCGCTCCGAGGGCCTGGTGCTGCGCTACCTCACCGACGCCTACCGGGCGCTGCGCCGCACCGTGCCCGAGGCCTTCCGCACCGACGAGCTCGTCGACCTCACGGAGTGGCTGGGCGAGACGGTGCGCGGGGTCGACTCCAGCCTGCTCGACGAGTGGGAGCAGCTCACCCACCCCGACGGTCCGGCCGCGGGCGCGCAGGCCGCGCTCGACGCCCCCGCCCGCGCCGTCACCGCCAACCCGCGCGCGTTCCGGGTGCTGGTGCGCAACGCGCTGTTCCGCCGGGTGACGCTGGCCGCCCGCCGCGCGTGGGCCGCGCTGGACGAGCTCGACCCCGACGTCGGCTGGGAGGACGCCCTGACGGGCTACCTCGACGAGCACGACGAGGTCGGCGCCGGGCCGGACGCGCGGGGGCCGGGGTTGTTCCGGGTGACCGAGCACGGCCGGCGGTGGGAGGTGCGCCAGGTGCTCGACGACCCGGCCGGGGACCACGACTGGGTCGTCGACGCCACGGTCGACCTCGACGCCTCCGACGAGGCGGACGAGGTCGTGCTCGAGGTCACCGCGGTGCACCGGCTGTGAGCGGGGGGCGCGACCGGCTGCGGCGGGCGGTGGGCTGGCTGGTGCGCGACCGCACCACCGGGCACGTCGTCATCGGCCAGCGGCCCAACGCCGCCATCCTCGTCGTGGTCGCGGCCACGGTGCTGCGCTGGCTGGTCGTCGACACCGGGCTGTGGACGGCGCCCGGCACCGCGCTGCGGGTGGTGGCGGCGCTCGCGCTGGCGTGGTGGGGCGTCGACGAGCTGGTGCGCGGGGTCAACCCGCTGCGGCGCGGCCTCGGGGTCGTCGTGCTGGCCTACCTCGCCCTGGTCCGGGTGCCCGCCCTGCTGGGCTGACCCCCCGCCCTCAGTACGCTTGACCCGACATGACGACCAGCTCCGAGCCCCGCCCGACGACCCGCGCGGACCTGCTGGCCCGGCTCGACGAGGTCTCCCTGCTCGATGCGCACCGGCTGCGCCGCCGCCTCGAGGGCGGTCGCCGCAGGGGTCGGGGCCGGGGCAGCCGCGCCGGCTCGGCCCCCGACCTGGACCGGCTGGCCGCCGACGTCGCCACCGCGCAGGCCCGGGTGGCGCACCGCCGCGGTGTCGTGCCCGAGCTGCGCTACCCCGAGCAGCTGCCCGTCGTCGCCCGGCGCGAGGACATCGCCGCCGCCATCGCCGAGCACCAGGTCGTCGTCGTCGCGGGCGAGACGGGCTCGGGCAAGACCACGCAGCTGCCCAAGATCTGCCTCGAGCTCGGCCGCGGGGTCCGCGGCACCATCGGGCACACCCAGCCGCGGCGCATCGCCGCCCGCACCGTGGCCGAGCGCATCGCCGAGGAGCTCGAGGTCGACCTCGGCGGGGCCGTCGGCTACGCCGTGCGGTTCACCGACCAGGTCTCCGACGACACCCTGGTCAAGCTGATGACCGACGGCATCCTGCTCGCCGAGATCCAGCGCGACCCCATGCTGTGGCGCTACGACACCCTCATCATCGACGAGGCCCACGAGCGCAGCCTGAACATCGACTTCCTGCTCGGCTACCTCGCGACCCTGCTGCCGCGCCGGCCCGACCTCAAGGTCGTCATCACCTCGGCCACGATCGACCCGCAGCGCTTCGCCGCCCACTTCTCCCGCCCGGGGGCGCCGGTGCCGGTGGTCGAGGTGTCGGGCCGCACGTTCCCCGTCGAGGTCCGCTACCGGCCGCTGACCGAGCTGCGCGGCGACGAGCTCGTCGACCGCGACCCCGTCGAGGCGGTGGGCGACGCCGTGGCCGAGCTGTTCGCGGCGGGCGACGGAGACGTCCTGGTGTTCCTCTCCGGGGAGCGCGAGATCCGCGACACCGCGGACGCGCTGCGGGAGCGGGGCTTCCCCGCCACCGAGGTGCTGCCGCTCTACGCCCGGCTCTCCGCCGCCGAGCAGCACCGCGTGTTCGAGCGCCCGCCCGCCGGGGTCCGCCGCCGGGTGGTGCTGGCCACGAACGTCGCCGAGACGTCGCTGACCGTGCCGGGGATCCGCTACGTGGTCGACCCGGGCACGGCGCGGATCTCCCGGTACAGCCTGCGCACCAAGGTGCAGCGGCTGCCCATCGAGCCCGTCAGCCAGGCCTCCGCCCGGCAGCGGGCCGGCCGGTGCGGGCGCGTGGCCGACGGCATCTGCATCCGGCTCTACGCCGAGGACGACTTCGACGCCCGGCCGGAGTTCACCGACCCGGAGATCCTGCGCACCAACCTGGCCTCGGTGATCCTGCAGATGGCGTCGCTGCGCCTCGGCGCGGTGGCCGACTTCCCGTTCGTCGACCCGCCCGACCCGCGCGCGGTCCGCGACGGCGTGGCCCTGCTGACCGAGCTCGGGGCGCTGGAGACCGGTGGCGAGGGCGGGTCCGAGCCCGGCGCGGTGGCGCTGACCGCGATCGGCCGGGAGCTCGCCGCGCTGCCGGTGGACCCCCGGATGGCCCGGATGCTGCTGGCCGCCAACGCCACCGGGTGCCTGCGCGAGGTGCTCGTCATCGTCTCGGCGATGTCCATCCAGGACGTCCGGGAGCGGCCCGAGGAGCACCGGGCCGCGGCCGACGCCCGGCACGCCCGCTTCACCGACCCCACCTCCGACTTCCTCGCGTACCTCAACCTGTGGCGGCACCTGCGCGCCCAGCGCGACGAGCTGAGCTCGAACCAGTTCCGACGGCAGTGCAAGGCCGACTTCCTGCACTGGCTGCGCATCCGGGAGTGGCAGGACCTGCACGGCCAGCTCCGCCAGATCTGCGCCGGCCTCGGGTGGGACACCCGCTCCGGGGGCGGTCCCGACGGCGCCGCGGCCACCGCCGCCCCGGACACCGTGCACAAGGCCCTGCTCGCCGGGCTGCTCAGCCACGTCGGGCTCCGCGAGGGCGAGACCCGGGAGTACCTCGGGGCCCGCGGCGCCCACTTCGCGGTGTTCCCCGGCTCGTCGCTGGCCCGCAAGCAGCCCCGCTTCGCCATGGTCGGCGAGCTGGTGGAGACCTCCCGGCTGTGGGGCCGCACCGTGGCGCGCATCGACCCGCTCTGGGCCGAGGAGGCCGCCCCGCACCTGGTGCGGCGCAGCCACTCCGAGCCGCACTGGTCGATCAAGCGGGGTGCGGCGATGGCGACGGAGAAGGTGACCCTGTTCGGGGTGCCGCTCGTCACCGACCGGTTGGTCCCACTGCACCGCGTCGACCCCGTCACCTCGCGGGACCTGTTCCTGCGCCACGCCCTGGTGCAGGGCGACTGGCGCACCCGCCACCGCTTCTTCCACGCCAACCGCGCGCTGCTCGACGACGTGGGCGAGCTGGAGACCCGGGCGCGGCGGCGCGACATCCTGGTCGACGACGACACCCTGCACGCCTTCTACGACGCCCGGGTGCCCGCCGAGGTGGTCAGCGCGCGGCACTTCGACTCCTGGTGGAAGAAGGCCTCCCGCAGCGACCCCGACCTGCTGACGTTCACCCCCGAGGTCGTCACCAACCCCGCCGCCGCGGCCGTCGCCGAGGGCGACTTCCCCACCGCCTGGGCGCAGGGCGAGCTGCGCCTGGACCTGCACTACGCCTTCGACCCCGCCAGCCCGCACGACGGGATCAGCGTGGACGTGCCGGTGGACCTGCTGAACCAGGTGCGCGACACCGGCTTCGACTGGCTGGTCCCCGGCCTGCGCGAGGAGCTGTTCACCGCGCTGGTCCGGTCGCTGCCGAAGGGCCTGCGTCGCACCGTGGTCCCGGCGCCCGACTTCGCCCGGGCCGCGCTGGCCCGGGTCACGCCGCGCTCCGCCCCGGTGCCCGTCGCCCTGGCCACCGCCCTCAAGGAGCTCGGCGGCTCCGGCATCGACCCGTCGGACTTCGACCTCACCGCCGTGCCCGCCCACCTGCGCATGCACGTCCGCGTGCTCGACGCCCACGGCCGGGTCGTCGGGGAGGGCGAGGACCTCACCGCCCTGCAGGAGCAGCTGCGCAGCGACGTCCGCGAGGCCGTGGCGGGCGCGGTGGGCGGGGTGGAGCGCACCGGGCTCACCGCGTGGCCGGACGACCTGGCCGAGGTGCCGCGCACCGTGTCCCACGAGGCCGGGGGCCGACGGGTGGTCGGCTACCCCGCGCTGGTCGACACCGGGGCGGCGGTCGACGTGCGGGTGCTGGCCAGCCCGGCCGAGCAGGCGGCGGCGATGGCGGCGGGCACCCGGCGGCTGCTGCTCCTCGGAGCGGGGGTGCCCGGCTCGAAGGTCCTGGCCGGGCTGGGCAACGCGGCCAAGCTGGCGCTGAGCCAGAACCCGCACGGCGGGCTGCCCGCCCTGGTCACCGACTGCACCGGGGCCGCCGTCGACGCGCTGCTCGCCGAGGCCGGGGGTCCGGTGTGGACCCGGGACGAGTTCCGGGAGCTGCTCACCGGGGTGCGCGCCGTGCTGCCGGCCCGCGCCCGGGCGGCGCTGGACGCGGCCCGGCCGGTGCTGGCGGAGGCCTCCCGGGTGCGCCTGGCCCTGACCGGGGTGTCGGGCCCGGTGGGCGAGGCGGTGGCCGCGGACGTGACGGCGCAGCTGGCCGAGCTGGTCCCCGCCGGGTTCGTCACCGACGTCGGCGTGGCCCGGCTGCCGGACGTGGCGCGCTACCTGCAGGCCGCGCTGCGCCGGGTGGAGGCGCTGCCCGCCAGCGCGGCCCGCGACACCCAGGGCCGGGCGGTGCTGGCCGAGCTGGCCGAGGAGTTCGACCACGCGGTGGACGCGCTGCCCGTGGACCGGCGCGCGTCCGCCGAGGTCGACGCGATCTGGTGGCAGCTGCAGGAGCTGCGGGTCAGCCTCTTCGCCCAGACGCTGCGGACCGCGGTGCCCGTCTCCCCCAAGCGCATCCGCACCGCGCTGGCCGCGCTGCGCTGACCCGGGCCGTCGCTAGCGCGCGCGGTGCTCGGCGCCGAGGCGGACGAACTGCTCGACCAGCGTCGGGTCGTCCAGCGCGCCCAGGCTCAGGGCCGTCTCCGGGTCCGCCCCCTGCAGCACCCGCTTCACCGGCACCTCCACCTTCTTGCCGGTGCGGGTGTGCGGCAGCGCCGGCACCTCGGTGATCTCGTCGGGCACGTGGCGCGGGGAGGCGTCGCGGCGCAGCGCGACCCGGAGCCGGTCGCGCAGGTCGTCGTCGAGCACGGCGCCGTCGGCCAGGACCAGGAACAGCGGCATCCAGTACGAGCCGTCGGGCATCTCCGCGCCGATGACGAGCGCCTCGCGCACCTCGTCGAACGCCTCCACCACCTCGTAGATGTCCGCGCTGCCCAGCCGCACCCCCTGCCGGTTCAGCGTCGAGTCCGACCGGCCGTGCACGACGACCGTGCCGCGGCCGGTCAGGGTGATCCAGTCACCGTGGCGCCACACCCCGGGGAAGGTGTCGAAGTAGGCGGCGTGCTGCTTGGCCCCGTCCGGGTCGTCCCAGAAGTGGACGGGCATCGACGGCATGGGCCGGGTGACCACGAGCTCGCCGACCTCGTCGCGCACCGGCTCGCCCGCCGGGGAGTAGGCGTCGAGCGCGACACCGAGGGAGGCACACGAGATCTCGCCTTCCCACACCGGCACCGTGGGCGCTCCCCCGACGAAGGCGGCGGCCACGTCGGTGCCGCCCGAGGTCGACACCAGCTGAACCCGCGGGTCGACCTCGTCGCGCACCCACCCCCACGCCTGGGTGTGCAGGGTCGAGCCCGTCACCCCGATGGTGTGCAGGGCGGCGAGGTCGTGCTCGGCCCCGGGGTGCAGGCCGGCCTTCTCCGAGGCGAGCAGGAACCCGGGGCTTGTGCCGAACACGGTCACCCCGGCGTCGGACACCACCTGCCACAACCGGTCCGGGCTGGGGTGCACGGGGTTGCCGTCGTAGAACACGATGCCGGCGCCGGTCAGCAGCCCGCCCACGGTCAGGTTCCACATCATCCAGTTCGGCGTGGTGTACCAGAACAGCGTCTGCCCGGGGCCGAGGCCGAGCTGCAGGGCCAGGTCCTTGAGGTGGGTGAGCACGATGCCGCCGTGGCCGTGCACGATGCCCTTGGGCTTGCCGGTGGTCCCCGAGGAATAGAGCACCCACAGCGGGTGGTCGAACGGGACCTGCTCGTGGGCCGGCTCACCCGGGGTGCCCAGCCCGTCGGACCACCGCAGCGCGGTGACCCCGTCGGGCAGCGCGGCGGGCTCGCCGAGACCCAGGTGGTCGACGTGGACGACGGCGCGCAGCCCGGGCAGCCGCCCGGCGAGGTCGGCGACGGCCTCGCGCCGGTCGTGGCGGCGGCCGCCGAAGTCGTAGCCGTCGGCCGCGACCAGCACGACCGGCCCGAGCTGGGCGAAGCGGTCGGACGCGGCCGCGGGCCCGTAGTCCTGCCCGCACGCCGACCACACCGCCCCGAGCGAGGCGGTGGCCAGGAAGGCGACCAGCGGGACGCGGGTGGTGGGCAGGTAGCCGACGACGCGGTCGCCCCGGCCCACGCCCAGCCCCCGCAGCGCGGCGGCCACCGCGGCCACCTCCGCGCGCAGCTGCGCCCGGGTGGTGCGCACCGGCTCCCCGGTCTCGCCGACCTCGGTGACGACGACTGCATCACCGTCCCCGGCCAGCGCCCGCTCGGCGTAGCTGAGCTCGACCTCGGGGAACCACCGCGCGCCCGGCATGCGGTCCTCGGCGAGGACGACGCCCGGCTCTCCGGGCATGCCCAGCTGCTCCCACACGAGGGCCCAGAACCCGTCGAGGTCTGTCACCGACCACGCGTGCAGGTCGGCGTAGGCGGTGAGGTCGCGGCCGGTCCGCTCGGAGGCGACGCGGGCGAAGCGGGCCAGCGGGCTGTCCGCGGCGTCGGGGCCGGGGGTCCAGAACGGCTGCGGGGCATCGGCGGTCGCGGTCATCGGCCCTCCTGGGGCTGCGTCGGGTGGGCGGGCCGCAGGGCGCGCGGCAGCAGGCGGGGCGGCAGGCCGCGGGTGAGCGCCTCCGCGGCGCGGACCAGCGGTCGCGCGTCGGGGGCGGGTCCGGGCCGGCGGGGCGGTCCGGTGTCGACGGTGATCTCGGGGCCGAGGGTGGCGCCGAGCAGCTCGAGGCCGTCGCCGGACCAGAAGCGGCCCGGGTCGTACCAGTTCACCTTGCGGCCGGTCTCGAGCAGCCCCATCGCCTCGTAGGTGATGGCGAGGACCTCGGCGCAGTACGCGCTCTCGACCCCGTTCCCGGCGCGCCGGCGCCCCGGGAGCACCCCGGGGACCCGCCCGGCGAACCAACGCCCGGCGAGCTTGGCCGACGAGGGGAACGCGGTGCCGTCAAGCCGGGCGATGGTCCGCATCACCGCGTCCTCGGCCTCGCGGCCCACCGGGGGGTCGAGCTGGCGCAGCCAGGCCTGCTGGCCGTAGCGCTGCGCCCAGGTGGTGACGGCGTCGTGCAGGTCGTGCAGCTGCACCCCGCGCTGGTGGTTGCCGGTCCACGCGTCGGGCAGCGAGGCACCGAGCTCGGCGTGCCACATCAGCGGGGGCAGGTCGTCCAGCACCACGGACATCCCGACGTGGTTGACCGGGGAGTTCGTCAGCGTCTGGATGGCACGGTCGGGCCCGGAGCGGCCGCGGAACAACCACACGTCGCCGGTGCGGGTCAGCTCGACCGCGGCGGCGAGGTCGACCCCGGGGCGCGGCATGGTCGCTACCCTAGGCACGTGCGGTGGTGGAAGGTGCTCGGTCTGGCCGGTGTCGCGGGCGTCGCCGCCTCCGGGGCCGCGGTGGCGCGCAGCGAGCGCGCCCGCCGCTCCTACAGCGCCGACGAGGTGCGCGAGCGGTTGCACGCCCGCGCCGCGGCCACGAACGACGGGCCGGCGGCCCCGCCCCGGTGAGCCGGACGCCCGCCCGGGTCGTCCTGCTCGGCGTCGCGGCCGTGGTGGCCACGGCCTGCGCCGCACCGGCCCCGCCCGAGGCCACCCCGGTGGACACGAGCGCCTTCGTGCCCGGCCCCGACGACCCGGACCCGTCGACCCGCATCCCCGGGGTCGTGGTGACCAAGCACGTCTCCACCCACGTCACCGCCACGCAGCGCGTCGACTACCGGCAGAGCCCGCCCGACGGCGGTGCGCACGACCAGGTGTGGGCCGACTGCACCGGGGTGGTCTACCCCGACGGGCTGCGCACCGAGAACGCGGTGCACTCCCTGGAGCACGGTGCGGTGTGGCTGACGTGGGACCCGGCGACGGCCGACGCCGCGACGGTGCGGGCCCTCACCGAGCGGGTCACCGGCCGGCCGTACCTGCTCGCCTCCCCGTACCCGGGCCAGCCGAGCACGGTGTCGGTGCAGTCGTGGGGCCGCCAGCTGCAGCTGGACTCGGCCACCGACCCCCGGATCGACCAGTTCGTCACCGCGCTGCGGCAGAACCCGTCGACCACCCCGGAGCCGGGTGCGAGCTGCACGATCCCGCCGGCGCTGTTCGACCGGGCCGACCCGCCCCCGTTCGACAGCTCCCCGGTCGGCCCCGGGGCGGCGCGGCAGAACTAGGCCACCAGGCGCCTCGTCAGCCCAGGCGCCACTCCCGCTTGGCCTCGCCGTCCCAGCGGCGCACCGCCACGGCCCGGCCGGTGACCTCCTGGACGGGGCGCAGCACCCGCAGCGCGCGGTCGAGCTCGTCGTCGGTGAGGCGGTGGGCCAGCGTGACGTGCGGCGTCCACGCCCCCGGGCCGGTGTGGGCGACGGCGTCACCCACCGTGGCGGCCACGCGGGCCTGCAGCGCGAGCAGGGCGGCGCTCGGCACGACCAGCCGGGCGAGCACACCGCGGCGGCCCCCGAGGACCAGCAGGCCGCCCAGGGTGAGCGGGAGCGGGACGTCGTCGGCGACCGGTACCAGCGCCTCGTCCTGCTCGGCCGTCAGCGCCTCGGCGACGGCCAGGGTGACGTGCGGCCGGTTGGACTCCCCGGTGTGGCGGGCCTGGCTGGGCAGGCCGGCGTCGGCGAGCGCCGTCCACTGCGCGCGGACGGCCGCGTCGGACCCGTCGTCGAGCAGCAGCTCGACCGACTGCACCGCCATCGTGGCCCCTCCCCCGTCGACCGCGACGACCCTAGGCGCCCGCGAGCTGGCGGGCGATGACGAGCCGCTGGATCTGGTTGGTGCCCTCGAAGATCTGCATGATCTTGGCCTCCCGCATGAAGCGCTCCAGCGGGAAGTCCCGGGTGTAGCCGTAGCCGCCGAGCACCTGCACCCCGTCGGTGGTGACCTTCATGGCAGCGTCGGTGGCGACGAGCTTGGCCACGCTGGCCTGCCGGGAGTAGGGCAGCCCGGCGTCGCGGCGACGGGCGGCGTCGAGGTAGGTGGCGCGGGCGGAGTCGACGGCGGCGGCCATGTCGGCGAGCAGGAACCCCAGGCCCTGGTGGTCGATGATCCGGCGGCCGAACGTGGTCCGCTCCCTGGCGTAGGCGACGGCGTGCTCCAGCGCCCCCTGTGCGAGACCCACGGCCACGGCGGCGATCCCGAGCCGGCCGGAGTCCAGCGCGGCGAACGCGATGGGCAATCCCTGGCCCTCGTCGCCGATGCGGCGGCCCGCCTCGAGCACGGCGTCGTCGTACTGCGCGCTGGCCGTGGGGATCGCGCGCAGCCCCATCTTCTCCTCCGGCCGGTCGAAGCTCAGGCCGTCGAGGTCGCGCGGGACGAGGAAGCAGGTGACGCCCTTGCTCCCCTCCCCCGTGCGCAGGAACGTCGTGTAGAAGTCGGCGGTGCCGCCGTTGGTGATCCACGCCTTCGTCCCCGAGACCCGGTACCCGCCGTCGACGGCGACGGCCTTGCACTGCAGCGCGGCGGCGTCGGACCCGGCCTGCGGCTCGGAGAGCGAGTAGGCGCCGAGCAGGGTGCCGCCGAGCATCTCCGGCAGCCACCGCTGCTGCTGCGCGGGGGTGCCGTAGGTGGCCAGCGGGAAGCAGCTCAGCCCGTGCACGCTGGTGGCCACGGCGACCGCGGCCCACCGGGCGCCGAGCTCCTCGAGGACCTGCAGGTACACCTCGTAGGGCTGACCGCCCCCGCCCTGCTCCTCCGCGTAGGGCAGCCCGAGCAGCCCCGCCTCGCCGAGGAGGCCGAACAGACCCTCGGGGAACGTCTCGTCGCGCTCGTGGGAGGCCACCCGGGTGGCGAGCTCCTTGTCCGCCAGGTCGCGGGTGAGCTCGAGGAGGTCGTGCGCCTCCTGGCTGGGGAGCATGCGGTCGACGGGCACGGGACCTCCGGGCGGTGCGGGACGAGCGAGGTGTACGGGCGGCGGTACCTCCGTACTGTCTCACGCATGGCACGGTCCCACGCATGACGGTCGCGGTGGCTCGGCGGACGGCCCGGCAGACCCAGCTGCTCGATGAGCTGGTGGCCCTGGTGCTGGCCGAGGGGTTCGCCGACCTCACCCTCGACGACGTCGCGGCCCGGCTGCGGTGCTCGAAGTCCACGCTGTACGCGGTGGCCCGCAGCCGCGAGCAGCTGGTGCGCGAGGCGGTGGTGGCGTTCTTCGCCGCCTCGACCGCGGCGGTGGAGGCGGCCGTGCTCGAGGTCTCGGGGCCGGGGGCCGGGACGCACCGCGAGCGGGTGGCCGCCTACCTGCGGGCGGTCGCCACCGCGCTGCGCCCGGCCTCGCCCGCCTTCGTGGCCGACCTGGCGTCCTTCGCGCCGGCCCGGGAGGTCTACGAGCGCAACACCACCGCGGCCGCGGCCCGGGTGCGCCAGCTGGTCGACGACGGGGTGGCGGCGGGCGAGTTCCGGGCGGTGCACGCAGCGTTCGTGGCCGACGTGGTCGCCGCGACGATGGTGCGCATCCAGCAGCGGCAGGTCGCCGCCGCCACCGGGCTGGACGACGCCGCCGCGTACGACGAGCTGGCCGACCTGGTGCTGCACGCCGTGACGGCCTGACCCCGGGGGCTCGCCCGCGATCGGGCCGCGTCCGTCGTCGTGGCGACCACCCGCGCTGCCCGATCGGTCCCGGTCCGGGAACAGCCCCGCCGCCCCCGCGGTTCCGCTGGTCATGACGACGATCGGGTTCCTCGGAAGCGGCAACATCGGCTCGACCCTCGCGCGGGTGTTCCTCGCCGAGGGCCACGACGTGGTGATGAGCAACTCGCGCGGTCCGGAGACGCTCAGCGAGCTGGTGCTCGACCTCGGGGACCGGGCCCGGGCCGCGACCGCCGAGGAGGCGGCCGAGGCCGGCGAGGTGGTCGTGGTGACGATCCCGTTGAAGAACTACCGGGACGTGCCCGTCGAGCCGCTGCGCGGCAAGGTCGTCATCGACACGAACAACTACTACCCGGAGCGCGACGGGCAGATCCCCGAGCTGGACGACGAGTCCACGACCACCTCGGAGCTGCTGCAGGCGCACCTGCCGGAGTCGCACGTGGTCAAGATGTTCAACGCGATCTACTTCGGCCACCTCGGGGCGCAGGGCCGCCCGCCGGAGTCCCCGGACCGCCGGGCGCTGCCCATGGCCGGCGACGACGACAACGCCAAGGTCGTGGTGCAGGAGCTGGTGGCCGAGATCGGGTTCGACGTGGTCGACGCCGGGCCGCTGGCCGAGGGGTGGCGCTTCCAGCGCGACACGCCCGCCTACGTCGTCGGCGCGACCGTGCCCGAGCTGCGCGAGCTCCTCGGCCAGGCGAAGCGCTACGCGGACATGACCGACGAGGACCGCGCCCGCACCCAGCAGCGCGCCGAGGCGTACTTCGCCGCGCACTGACCGCGGCCCGGGCCCCCTCGGGTACATCCCGCGGGCTCGATGCACTCCCGAGGCCCCGCCGGGAGCATCGAGCCCGCTGGTTGTCGTTGCAGTGCCAGTGGTCGTCATCTCGCCCGGGTGACGACCACTGGCACTCCAGTTGCGCTGCGGGGTGGTGCTGCTCAGGGGCGCTGGGTGCAGAGCACGCGCAGGGCGACCAGGACGTCCGCGGCGTGCTCGTCGTCGCGGCCCGCCTCGCGCAGCCGCTCCACCAGCCCCAGCGCGACGGCCTCGACCTCGTCCTCGTCCTCCCCGGTCGCGGCCGCGAGCTCCCACGACGGCTGCCCGAGGTGCGGCACCAGCGTCCGCTCCAGCGGGGTGAGGCCGCGCCACAGCTGCTCGGCCGTGTCGAGGACGAGCACGCCGAGCTCGGGCCCGTCCTCCTGCGGCCCGCTCGCACCGTCGGCGAACCGGTCGGTCAGCACCGGCTTCGCCTCCCGCGGCGGACGGGCCGACACCCGCTGGTGCACGAGGTGGGCGAGGTCGTCGAGCCGGACCCGTTCCCCGACCGCGGTGAGGACGGCGACCCCGAGGCGGAACAGCACGTCCTGGGTGGCGAGGACGGCGCGGTCGCCCGAGGTGCGGCGCTCCACCGGGACGCCCTCGAGCACGGCGGCGACGCGGTCCAGGGCGTCGGGGTCCGCGCGCCACGTGGTGCTCGCCGCCCCGGGCACCCACCACAGGACGGGGAACAGCTCGTCACCCTCGTCGTGGCCGAGAGTCAGGTCCGCGGTCATCACCGACTCGGTCAGCCGCTCCCGCAGCTCGGGGTAGGTCCAGCCGGTGGCGCGCTCCTCGAGCTGGCGCTCGAGCTCGTCGGTCAGCACCCGGGTCAGCGTCGCGTCGTCCTCGGCCCGGGTCCAGGCGCCCATGAGGAAGCCGGTGCGGAACGCCTCGAGCTCCTGGCGGGCGACGTAACCGGCCAGCCACCACGTCCACGCGAGGTGCGGGGCGGGCGGCACGAACCCGCGGCGGCCGGCGACGTCCCACACCACGCGCTGCAGCAGCGCCCGGGTCTCCTCGCCGGCGCGCCCGTCGGCCGCCAGCTCGTCGTACGCGCCCACCACACCTCCGTCGTCCCCGGGCGCGCACGGTGCGCCCCCCGTCCACTGTCCTCGCCGCGGCGGTGTCCCGCGGGACCGTCCGCCGCCGCACCCCGGTCGGGCAGCGCCCGTCGTCACCAAGACCACTCCTGCTGCCGGACCGGGCGCCGCCCGGCGGGGCTCCGCGCAGCACGCGACCCCGGCCCTCGAGGAGGACCGGGGTCGCGTGACGCCGGGTGCTAGCTGCAGCCCGAGGTGGAGCCGCAGCCCTCGCAGACGTAGCAGCTGCCCGCCGGGCGCATGGCCGTGCCGCAGGTCATGCACAGCGGGGCGTCGATGGCGCGACCCTGCACGGCGGCCAGCAGCTCGGTGGAGCTGCCGATCGACGAGGGCACCCGCACCCCGGCGACGTCGGCCTCCGGACCGGTGCCGGTGTCGACCCCGGACCGCAGGGCCTCCACGTCGACCTCGACGTCGGCGACCGCGGGCGCGGTGCCCGGGGCGGAGTAGTCCGTCGCCGCGACCTGCGCCGCGCGCTCCTCCGCGGAGAAGATGCCCAGCTCGGCGCGCTTCTCCCGGGGCAGGTGGTCCAGGGCCAGGCGGCGGAACAGGTAGTCCACCACCGAGCTCGCGATGCGGACGTCCGGGTCGTCGGTCATCCCCGACGGCTCGAAGCGCATGTTGACGAACTTCGACACGTAGGTCTCCAGCGGCACGCCGTACTGCAGCGCGATGGAGATCGCCATGGAGAAGGCGTCCATGACCCCCGAGAGGGTGGAGCCCTGCTTGCTCATCTTGACGAAGATCTCGCCGAGCCCGGCGTCGGGGTACTCCCCCGCCGTCACGTAGCCCTCGGCACCGCCGACGGCGAAGGAGACGGTCTGCCCGGAGCGCTTCTTGGGCAGGCGCTTGCGCGTCGGGCCCGCGGCGACGACCTCGACGGCCGCGGTCTTGTCCGAGGACTTGGAGCCCGAGCTGCCGGCCGAGAGGGGCTGGCCGACCTTGCAGTTGTCGCGGTAGATGGCCAGCGCCTTGATGCCGAGCTTCCAGCTCTGGAAGTAGATGTCCTCGACCTCGGCCACGGTCGCCGTCTCCGGCATGTTCACCGTCTTGGAGATGGCCCCGGACAGGAACGGCTGGGCCGCGGCCATCATCCGGACGTGGCCCATGGGGGCGATGGCGCGCTCGCCCATGGCGCAGTCGAACACCTCGTAGTGCTCCGGCTTGAGGCCGGGGGCGTCGATGACGTGGCCCTTGGCCGCGATGTGCTCGACGATCGCCTCGACCTGCTCCTCCTGGTAGCCCAGCGAGGTCAGCGCGCGCGGCACCGTCTGGTTGACGATCTGCATCGACCCGCCACCGACGAGCTTCTTGAACTTGACCAGCGAGAAGTCCGGCTCGATGCCGGTGGTGTCGCAGTCCATCATGAAGCCGATGGTGCCGGTGGGGGCGAGCACGGAGGCCTGGGCGTTGCGCCAGCCGTTGCGCTCACCGATCTTCAGGCCCTCCTGCCAGGCGGCGGTGGCCGCCTTGTGCACGGAGCCGTCGGTGGCGTGCAGGGTGCGGACGAGGTCGTTGGCCGCGGCGTGCTTGCGCATGACCCGGCTGTGGGCGTCGGCGTTGCGGGCGTAGCCCTCGTAGGGCCCGACGACCCCGGCCAGCTCGGCGGAGCGCTTGTAGGCGGTGCCCGTCATGAGCGAGGTGATGGACGCGGCCAGCGCCCGGCCGCCGTCGGAGTCGTAGGCGTGCCCGGTGGCCATGAGCAGCGCGCCGAGGTTGGCGTAGCCGATGCCCAGCTGGCGGAACTTCCGCGTGGTGTCGCCGATGGGCTCGGTCGGGAAGTCCGCGAAGCAGATCGAGATGTCCATCGCGGTGATGATGAGCTCGACGGCCTTGCCGAAGGTGGCCGAGTCGAACCCGCCGTCGGCGGTCAGGAACGACATCAGGTTCAGCGAGGCGAGGTTGCAGCTGGAGTTGTCCAGGTGCATGTACTCGCTGCACGGGTTGGACGCGGAGATGCGGCCCGACTCGGGGCAGGTGTGCCAGTCGTTGATGGTGCCGTCGTACTGGATGCCCGGGTCCGCGCACTCCCACGCCGCCTGGGCGATGGTGTGGAACAGCGACTTCGCGTCGACGGTCTCGATGACCTCGTTGTCCTGGCGACCGCGCAGGCCGAACTCGCCGCCCTGCTCGACGGCGCGCATGAAGTCGTCGGAGACGCGGACCGAGTTGTTGGCGTTCTGGTACTGGACGCTGGTGATGTCCGACCCGCCGAGGTCCATGTCGTAGCCCGCGTCGCGGAGCACGCGGATCTTGTTCTCCTCCTTGGCCTTCGTCTCCACGAACTCCACGATGTCGGGGTGGTCGACGTCGAGGACGACCATCTTGGCCGCGCGGCGGGTGGCGCCACCGGACTTGATGGTGCCGGCGGACGCGTCGGCGCCGCGCATGAAGGAGACGGGGCCCGAGGCGGTGCCGCCCGAGGACAGCAGCTCCTTGGACGAGCGGATGCGGGAGAGGTTCAGCCCGGCACCGGAGCCGCCCTTGAAGATCAGGCCCTCCTCGCGGTACCAGTTCAGGATCGAGTCCATCGTGTCGTCGACGGCGAGGATGAAGCACGCGCTGACCTGCTGCGGCGACTTCGTGCCCACGTTGAACCACACGGGGCTGTTGAAGCTGAACACCTGGTGCAGCAGCATCCAGGTGAGCTCGTGGTCGAAGATCTCCGCGTCGGTCTCGGAGGCGAAGTAGCCGTGCTCGAGGCCGGCGGCCGTGTACGTGCTGACCACCCGGTCGATGAGCTGGCGCAGGCTCTGCTCCCGGGACTCCGAGCCGGCGGCGCCGCGGAAGTACTTGCTGGTGACGATGTTGACGGCGTTGAGCGACCAGCTCTCGGGGAACTCCACACCGCGCTGCTCGAAGTTGACGGTGCCGTCGCGCCAGTTGGTCATCACCACGTCGCGGCGGGCCCAGGTCACCTCGTCGTAGGGGTGGACGCCCTCGGTGGTGTAGACGCGGTCCATCCGCAGGCCGAGCTTGCGCCCGTCCGAGGACGGGCTCGCGGAGCTGGTGGACTGGCCGACGGTCTCGGTCATGGGCAGGACCTCTCTCGGTGCTGGGTGCTGGGTGCTCGGTGCTGGTGGTGCTGCTGGCTGGGGCGTGCGGGCGGTGCTGCTCAGGCGGTCGGTGGGGCGGGGTCGGCCGCGCGCAGCGACCGGATCTCCTTCTCGAAGTCCTCCGCGGAGGTGAAGGCGCGGTAGACCGAGGCGAACCGGAGGTAGGCGACCTCGTCGAGCTCGCGGAGCGGCCCGAGGATGGCCAGGCCGACGTCCTGGCTGCCGACCTCGGCCGACCCGGCGGCCCGCACCTGCTCCTCGACCTGCTGGGCGAGCTGGTCGAGCTGGTCGTCGTCGACGGGACGGCCCTGGCACGCGCGCCGCACGCCCCGGACCACCTTCTCCCGGCTGAACGGCTCGGTCACCCCGCTGCGCTTGGCCACCGAGAGCACCGCGGTCTCGACGGTGGTGAACCGCTTGCCGCACGACGGGCAGGACCGCCGGCGGCGGATCGCCTGGCCCTCGTCGGCCTCGCGGGAGTCGACCACCCGGGAGTCGGAGTGGCGGCAGAACGGGCAGTGCACGGTGCTGCTCCCTCCCCCGGCCGGTGGCGTCGAGGACCGTGGTGGGACGGGTGCCGTGCCCGCTCCCCGACCCCCGGCCCTGTGGACGGACCGGTGCACAGCCTGGGGGCCGGCGGTGGACAACCCACCCCAACCTGTGGACTAACTACATCCGTGTAAGTACTAGATGTTGTGGTGGAGAGTAATCCCGGCACCAGCTGTGGGGCAAGCAGGAACGCCCCTCCCGCGTGAACGAGCACGCCCTCAGGCGTGTCGGCGGCGTCACCCGGCGTGTCGCGTCAGCGCACCACCGCGGCGGCCGCGGGCACCGTGATCGTCTGCCCGGCGCGGACCGCCGGGGAGCCGAGCCCGTTGAGCTCGACGATCCGGTCGACGACCGCCTGGCGCGGGGCGTCGGGCGCCGCGCGGCCCGCGATGGCGCTCAGGGTGTCACCGGGCTGCACCTGGACCACGGCCGTCGACGTGGGCACCCCCGGGGTGCCCGGGGCGAGCAGCTGGGAGACCCCGACGACGACCAGGGCGGCCAGCAGGGCGAGGACGGACAGGGCGGTGCCGACCCGGGTGCGCACCTGGGCCGCCGTCGGCGCGGCCGCCGGGCGGGCGGGGCGCGCGGTGGTGGTGACCGGGCCGTACGCGGTGAGCCGGCCACCCGGGCGCGTGGTGTCCCGGGACCGGGCCGGCCGCACCGGGGTGCGGGGGACGCCGCCCGAGCGCGCGGCGGAGCCGGGGAGGGCCCCGGCGGGGGCGGGACCGGTGACGACGGGCCTGGTGGTGGTGGTGCTCATGGCGGACCTCCTGCTCCGGTACGGGCCGCGGACCGGCTCCCGCCGACCTCGAACACCCGTTCGATCGAACAACTGAGCGATGTCTACCAGGACGCCCCGACAATCTCGACGGCAACCGGCGTGTCGGTCGAACACATGTTTGAACCGTGACCTCCGCGGCGATACCGTCGGCGTCACCGCAGGCACGCCCGGCGCGGGCGGGGCGAGGCGGCAGACGAGAGGGAGGACGACCACGATGAGCAGTGGCGAGACGAGCGGGCGACGGGGCTCGACCGGCGGGCGGGCCGCGGGCCCGGCGACGGGCACCACCGACGAGGCCGTCCCCGCCGCCGACGGGCTCACCCCCCGCCAGCGCCGCGTGCTCGAGGTGATCCGGGAGGCCGTGGAGGACCGCGGCTACCCGCCGAGCGTGCGCGAGATCGGCGACGCCGTCGGCCTCACCTCCACGTCCTCGGTCGCCCACCAGCTCAAGGCGCTCGAGCGCAAGGGCTACCTGCGGCGCGACCCGAACCGGCCCCGCGCCGTCGACGTCCGCATGCCCGGCGAGGCCCCCGCCGCCCGCGAGGACCGCGACGCCGACCAGCTCGCCGCAGTCGCCCAGGCCGGTCCCGAGCTGCCGACCCCGACCTTCGTCCCCGTCCTCGGCCGCATCGCCGCCGGCGGGCCGATCCTGGCCGAGCAGGCCGTCGAGGAGGTCTTCCCGCTGCCCCGCGAGCTGGTCGGCGACGGCTCGCTGTTCCTGCTCCGCGTGGTCGGGGAGTCGATGGTCGACGCCGCCATCTGCGACGGCGACTGGGTCGTGGTGCGCCAGCAGCCGGTGGCCGACAACGGCGACGTCGTCGCGGCCATGATCGACGGCGAGGCCACCGTGAAGACGTTCCGACGCCGCGACGGCCACGTCTGGCTGCTCCCGCACAACCCCGCGTTCGAGCCGATCGACGGCGACGAGGCCACCGTCCTCGGCAAGGTCGTCACCGTGATGCGGCGGCTGTAGGCCCGCGGCGGGAAGGCGCTGCGGGCTACCGCCGGGAGCGGCGGACCGCCAGCGCCAGCCCCGCCGCGGCGAGGACCACGGCGGCCGCCACCCCGACCACGACCCGGCTCGACGCCCCGCCGGCGGCGCCCTCGGGCGAGGCCGCCGCTGTGCCCGGGCGGGACGGCACCACCGCGGCCGGGCCCGGGGACGGCGAGGCCGGCGGGGACGGCACGGGACCCGCAGCTCCGCCCCGCAGCGCGGCCACCACGCCGGGCACCTCCCGCACCGGGGGCTCGGCCGACCCCCCGGCCTGCTCCCCCGCCGAGAGCAGGGTGCCGTCCGCGGTCAGCGCGACCGCCTCCCCCTGCGGCTCGTCGGCAGGGGGACCTGCAGCGGGGTCCGGGCCAGCGCGGCCAGCAGGTCGCCGTCGGGCGCGTCGTAGACCCAGGCGTCGGTGTAGGTGCGCAGCGCCAGCGCGGTGCCGTCCGGCGAGACCGCGCCCCCGGTGACCAGCACCGAGCCGAACGACCCGAGCGGCCCACCCGGCGTGCTCGTGGGCCCGAGCGTCACGGTGCCCACGCGCGCCAGCGGGGTCGGGCCGGGGGTGGCGAGCGGACCGGTGGCGGCGTAGACCCCGGCGGCGCCACCGATCTCCTTGGTGACCACCAGCGGCACCCCGTCCCGGCCGACGAGCAGGGCCTCCGCGTCGTGCGGCCCGTCGGGGTAGGTGAGCCGGTGCAGCACGACCCCGGTCTCGCCCACCGCCGCACTGTCCAGCACGAGCAGGGCCACCGTGTCGCGGGCGCGGCGGTTGTCGCCGGTGTCGGCGAGCCACAGCGTCCCGTCCGGGCCGGCGGCGAGGTCCTCCACGTCGTAGGGGTCGACGTCGGCCGTGGTCGTCCCCGTCGCGGCGCACCCGGCGTCGAGGTGCACCACCTGCGGCGCCGCGCCGCCGTCCCCGACCGCCAGGACGTCCCCGTCCCGGGCGACCATCCCGGAGAGCTCGGTGAGCCGGGGGTCGTCCGGGGTGCACCGCACCTGCGGGGCCGGTACGGGCCCCGGCGCGGCCGACGCGGCTCCCGCGCCGGCGAGCAGCAGCACGACGGTGGCGAGGCCGCCGCCGAGCCGCGGGAGGAGCGGCCTCAGCGGACCGGGTCGACGGCGAAGCCGGCCAGCACGTGGCCCAGCCCGCCGCGGACCTTGGCGTGCAGCTCGGTGCCGTCCGCGGTGTGGACCTCGGCGAGCACCTCACCCTCCTGGTGCACCCGGGCCACCAGGTCGCCCCGGGTGTAGGGCAGCAGCACCCGCACCTCGTGGGCGGGGTGGGGCAGCAGCTCGGCCAGGGTGTCGCGCAACCGGTCGACGCCCTCGCCGGAGTGGGCGGAGACGAACAGCGCGTCCGGCAGCACCCCGGCCAGCTGGGCCAGCACCACCGGGTCGGCCGCGTCGACCTTGTTCACCACGACGAGCTCGCGGGGCAGCTCGGTCCCCCGCTCCTCGGCCACCTCGACCAGCACCCGGCGCACGGCCGAGACCTGGTCGAGGGGGAGCGCGTCGGAGCCGTCGACCACGTGGACCAGCAGGTCGGCCCCGGCCACCTCCTCCAGCGTCGAGCGGAACGCCTCGACCAGCTGGGTCGGCAGGTGCCGGACGAACCCGACGGTGTCGGTGAGCACGTACTCGCGGCCGTCGGGCAGCTGGGCGCGCCGCGTCGTCGGGTCGAGGGTGGCGAACAGCGCGTCCTGCACCAGCACCCCCGCGTCGGTGAGCGCGTTGAGCAGGCTCGACTTGCCCGCGTTGGTGTAGCCGACGATGGCCGCACCCGGCACCTCGTTGCGGCGGCGGCTGTCGCGCTTGGTCTCGCGGGCCTGCTTCATCGCGCGGATCTCGCGACGCAGCTTGGCCATGCGGTCGCGGATGCGGCGCCGGTCGGTCTCGATCTTGGTCTCACCCGGGCCGCGGGTGCCCACCCCGCCGCCGGCGCCACCTCCGGCACCACCGGCCTGCCGGGACATCGACTCACCCCAGCCGCGCAGCCGCGGCAGCATGTACTCCATCTGAGCCAGCGCGACCTGCGCCTTGCCCTCCCGGGACGTGGCGTGCTGGGCGAAGATGTCCAGGATCAGCGCGGTCCGGTCGATGACCTTGACCTTGACGACCTTCTCCAGCGCCGTCAGCTGGGCCGGGGTCAGCTCGCCGTCGCAGATCACGGTGTCCGCGCCGGTGGCCAGCACCACCTCGCGCAGCTCCTGGGCCTTGCCGGAGCCGATGTAGGTGGCCGGGTCCGGGGTGGCGCGGCGCTGCACGAGGCCCTCGAGCACCTCCGAGCCCGCCGTCTCGGCCAGGGCGGCCAGCTCGACGAGCCGGGCGTCGGCCTGCTCGGCGGTGCCCTCGGTCCAGACGCCGACCAGCACGACGCGCTCGAGGCGCAGCTGGCGGTACTCGACCTCGGTGACGTCGGTGAGCTCGGTGGACAGCCCGCCGACGCGGCGCAGCGACGACCGCTCGTCGAGCTGCAGCTCACCGGTGGTGGGGTCCGCCCCGCGCCGGTCGCGCACGGGGCGCAGCTCGGGCACGTCGGCGGTGTCGAGGTCGACCACGTCGGGGCCGGCGGGCTCGCTCGGGGCGAGGGCGGCGTCGCGGTCGTCGGGCGCGGGGGCACTGGTGGCGTTGTTCATGTGCCCCCATGGTCCCACGGGCCACCCCCGGTGCGCAGCGGGTTTCTCCCAGGGCCGAGCCGCGCGGGCCCGGGCGCGCCCCGGGTCAGTGCGAGGACCACCACACCGGGTCGAGCCGGCCGCGCGCGACGACCGTGGCCGGGCCCCGCAGCACGGTGGTGCGCTCGTCCACGGCCACCTGCAGCGACCCCCCGGGGGTGCGCACCGCCACCGACCCGGTCGACTCCCCCGCCGCGTGCAGCGCCGCCACGACCGCGGCGACCGTGCCCGTGCCGCAGGACCTGGTCTCGCCCACACCGCGCTCGTGCACCCGCACCGTCACCGCCCCGGCCACGAGCGGGGTCACCAGCTCGACGTTGGCGCCGCGGGGGAACACCGCCGGGTCGAGCACCGGGTGCCCGGTCAGGTCGAGGCCGGCGAGGTCCGCCTCGAGCGAGGCGTCCACCACCGCCAGGTGGGGGTTGCCCAGGTCGAGCACCTCCCCCGACCACGACCGGCCTGCGAGGTCGACGCTCGCGCGCCCGCCCGAGCGGGCCGGCCCCATGTCGACGGAGACGTCCGCGGTGGAGCCGTCGTGGCGGTGCACCACGACGGGCCGCGCCCCGGCCCGCGAGCCGACGACGAACGCGGTGTCCGTGCCGAGGCCCAGGGCGAGCACGAGGTGGGCGAACACCCGCACCCCGTTGCCGCACATCTCGGCCACGGACCCGTCCGCGTTGCGGTAGTCCATGAACCAGCCGTCCTCGGCGACGCCGTCGGGCAGCGGCTCGCCCAGCGCCCCGCCGCGGACCACGCGCAGCACCCCGTCGGCCCCGATCCCGCCCCGCCGGTCGCACAGCGCGGCCACCCGCGCGGGCGTCAGGTCGAGCTCCCCGTCCGGGTCGGGCAGCACCACGAAGTCGTTCTGCGTGCCGTGCGCCTTCAGGAAGTCCACACTCCCAGGATAAGCGGGTGTCCGTGTTGTCCCGCTCACAGCAGACCGAGTACCGTTTCCGCCGGACAGACTTGATGTTTCGAGATGTGGAATTCGCTCCACGTCCGACCGCCCTGCCGGCCGCACCGACCCGGAGACCACAATGGACAGTGCAGTCCTGACCAGCCCGAGCGAGACCACCGCGGCCCCGGCCGACCCGGCCGCGCTCGCCGCCCGCTTCCGCGAGCAGCTCCCGGAGAAGGCGGTCATCACCGACCCCACCCGGCTGCGCACCTACGAGTGCGACGGGCTGGCCCACTTCCGGGTCACCCCCGCCGTCGTGGTGCTGCCGCAGAGCACCGAGCAGGTGCAGCACTGCGTGCGGGTGTGCCACGCCGCCGGCGTGCCGTTCGTCGCCCGCGGCTCCGGCACGGGGCTCTCCGGTGGGGCGCTGCCGCACGCCGACGGCGTCCTCATCGTCACCTCCCAGCTGCGCCGCATCCTCGAGATCGACGTCGAGAACGAGCTCGCCGTGGTCGAGCCGGGCGTCATCAACCTCGACGTCACCAAGGCCACCACGCCCCAGGGCTGGTACTTCGCGCCCGACCCGTCGAGCCAGCAGGTGTGCTCGGTGGGCGGCAACGTCGCCGAGAACTCCGGCGGGGCGCACTGCCTGAAGTACGGCTTCACCACCAACCACGTGCTCGGCGTCGAGGTCGTCACCCCCGACGGGGAGCTCGTCACCTTCGGCGGCCGCAGCCGCGACACCCCGGGCTACGACCTGCTCGGGGCCTTCGTCGGCAGCGAGGGCACGCTCGGCATCACCACCAAGGTGGTCGTCCGGCTGCTGCGCAAGCCGCAGGCCGTGCAGACGCTCCTCGCCGGCTTCGGCTCGACCGACGCGGCCGGGGCCGCCGTCTCCGCCATCATCTCCGCGGGCGTGGTGCCCGCCGCGATCGAGCTGATGGACGCCCTCGCCATCGAGGCCGCCGAGGCCGCGACGCACTGCGGCTACCCCGACGGCGCGGGCGCGGTGCTCATCGTCGAGCTCGACGGGCCCGAGGCCGAGGTGGAGCAGACCTTCGCCCAGGTCCAGCAGCTCTGCCGCGACAACGGCTCCTTCGAGATCCGAGTCGCCGCCGACGACACCGAGCGCGCCCTCATCTGGCGGGGCCGCAAGTCCGCGTTCGCCGCCGTCGGGCGAATCAGCCCCGACTACATCGTCCAGGACGGCGTCATCCCCCGGACGAAGCTGGCCGAGGTGCTCAGCGACATGGCCGACCTCGCCGCCGAGGCCGGCGTCCGGGTGGCCAACGTCTTCCACGCCGGCGACGGCAACCTGCACCCGCTGGTGCTCTTCGACGACGGCAACCCGGGCGAGGCCGAGCGGGCCGAGGAGGTATCCGGCGGCATCCTCGACCTGTGCCTGGGCCACGGCGGCTCCATCACCGGCGAGCACGGGGTGGGCTCGGACAAGGCCAAGCACATGCCCAAGATGTTCACCGCGGACGACCTCGACACCATGCAGCGGGTGCGCTGCGCGTTCGACCCGGCGGGCCTGTCCAACCCCGGCAAGGTCTTCCCCACCCCGCGGCTGTGCGGCGAGGTGCCGGGGCGCAAGAAGGAGGCCCACCCGCTGGTGCAGGCCGGGCTGGCGGACAGCTTCTGATGAGCGCCCCCACCGACACCCTCACCGCCCACCTCGCCGGGGTCGTGGGCGAGGACCACCTGCGCACCGACGACGGTGGCACCACCGTGCACCCGGGCAGCGCCGAGGAGGTCGGCGCGGTGCTCCGCGCGGCCACCGCGGCCCGCGCCACGGTGCTGCCCGTCGGCGCGGGCACCACCGTGGACTGGCTGCCCGGCGACGCCGACGTCCGGCTCTCGACGAGCCGGCTCGACCGGGTCCTCGAGCACTCCGCGGGCGACCTCGTCGTGCAGGTCGAGGCGGGCGCCACGCTGGAGAGCGTGCAGGCCGCGCTGGCCGACTCCGGGCAGCAGCTGGCGCTGGACTGCCCCGTGCCCGGGGCCACCATCGGGGGCATCGTCGCCGCCGACCTCTCCGGGCCCCGCCGCTACCTCTACGGCACGGTGCGCGACCTGCTCATCGGCACGACCTCCGTGCGGGGCGACGGCGTGCTCGCCCACTCCGGCGGCAAGGTCGTCAAGAACGTCGCCGGCTACGACCTGGGCAAGCTCTACACCGGCTCCCGGGGCACCCTCGGGGTGCTCACCGCGTGCTGGTTCCGGCTGCACCCGCTGCCCGAGGCCACCCGGTGGGTCCTGGCCGAGCTGGCCGGCACCGCCGAGGCGGCCGCGGCCGTGGCCGCCGTCCGGTCCTCCCAGGTCACCCCCACCGCCATCGAGGTCTCCCGCGCCGCGGGCAGCAGCGCGGTCGTGGTCGGGGTCGCCCTGGAGGGCGTGGCCGGCGGGGTCGGACCCCGCGCCGACACCGTCGCCGAGCTGCTGGGCGGCGCCACCGGCGGCCGCGCGAGCGTCCACGAGCAGGCCCCCGAGGGCTGGGGCGCGCTGCCCGGCGAGGACGTGCTCGTCAAGGTCGCGGTGCAGCCCACCGGGGTGCCCGCCGTGCTCGACGCCCTGGCCGGGACCCTCGCCGACCACACCGTCGGGGGGTCTGCCGGGGTGGGGGTGCTGCACGTCGGGTGCGCCGCCGCCGACGCCCCCACCGTGCTCGCCGCCGCCCGGCGCGCCGCCACCGAGCACCACGGCAGCGCCGTGGTGCTGCGCAGCCCCGCCGAGGTCGACGCCCTCGACGTCTGGGGCCCGCAGCAGGGACCCCTGGTGACCCTGCTGGGCCGGCTCAAGGACGAGTTCGACCTCGGCCACGTGCTGGCCCCCGGCCGTGCCCTGTCCGACGTGCCCCGCACCACCCCGACCCCCGGGGACGCGCCGCGCCCCGTCGACGACCGCCCTGGAGAGACCCGATGAGCGAGACCCACCTCGGCCTGCCCGCCGTGGGCTACGAGCCCACCGCCAACCACGAGACGGCCTTCGACGAGCACCACCCGCCGTCGGACGAGCTGATCGACGACTGCGTGCACTGCGGCTTCTGCCTGCCCAGCTGCCCCACCTACGCCCTGTGGGGCGAGGAGATGGACTCGCCGCGCGGGCGGATCCACCTCATGAAGACCGGGCTCGAGGGCGAGCCGATGACCGACACCATGGCCGGGCACTTCGACGCCTGCCTCGGCTGCATGGCGTGCGTCAGCTCGTGCCCGTCCGGGGTGCAGTACGACAAGCTCATCGGCGCGGTGCGCCCGCAGGTGGAGCGCCACCACGACCGGCCGCGCTCGGAGAAGCTGCTGCGGGAGAGCATCTTCCGGCTCTTCCCCTACCCGCGGCGGCTGCGCGCGCTGCGCGGCCCGCTGCGCGCCTACCAGGCCACGGGCCTGTCGAGCCTCGTGCGCCGCTCCGGGGTGCTCGACAAGCTGCCGGCGAGCCTGAAGGTGATGGAGTCGCTGGCCCCGCCGCTGTCCAAGGCCGAGGTGGTGCCCGAGCGCACGCCCGCGCAGGGCCCGCGCCGCGCCGTGGTCGGCATGCTGACCGGCTGCGTGCAGAGCGTGTTCTTCCCCGGGGTCAACGCCGCCACCGCGCGGGTGCTGGCTGCCGAGGGCTGCGACGTCATCACCCCGAAGGCGCAGGGGTGCTGCGGCGCGCTGAGCGAGCACATGGGCCGCGAGGAGGAGGGGCTGGCCTTCGCCCGCGCCCTCATCGACTCCTTCGAGGCCGCCGGGGTGGAGCACGTGGTGGTCAACGCCGCCGGCTGCGGCTCCCAGATGAAGGACTACGCGCACCTGCTGCGCGACGACCCGGCCTACGCCGAGCGGGCGCAGGCCTTCAGCGCCCAGGTCCGCGACGTCTCGGAGATCCTGGCCGAGCTGGGCACCGTCGCCCCGCGCCACCGCCTCGACGTCACCGTCGCCTACCACGACGCCTGCCACCTCGGGCACGCCCAGGGCATCCGCGACCAGCCCCGGGCCCTGCTCCGCGAGATCCCCGGCCTCGAGCTGCGCGAGATCGCCGACGCCGCGCTGTGCTGCGGCTCCGCCGGCGTCTACAACATCCTGAACCCGGAACCGGCCACCGAGCTCGGCGACCGCAAGGCCGCCAACGTCCTCGACACCGGCGCCGAGCTGCTCGTCACCGCCAACCCCGGGTGCCTGATGCAGATCGCGACCTCGATCGAGCGGGGCGGCGGCCGGATCGGCATCGCCCACACCGTCGAGGTGCTCGACGCCGCCATCCGCGGCACCGCCGTCCCTGGGAGCCTGCCCCGCTCCTGAGGGCCCCCGCCCCACCCGGGCACCCCTGCTCCACCCGCCACTCCCCCGAGAACGCCCACCGGTCGACGTCGCCCGAGGAGAAGAACCCGTGTACCAGCAAGTGCTCGCCCACTTCGGTGGGAACCTGGGGCTGACGGCGCTCGTCGCCGCCGTGCCCCTGGTCGTCCTGTTCGTCCTGCTCGGCGTGCTGCGGATGACCGCGTGGAAGGCCTCGCTCATCGCGCTGGTCATCGCGCTCGTCATCGCCGTCGGCGTCTACTCCATGCCGATCGGCCAGGCTTTGCTCTCCGGCAGCCTCGGGGCGGTGTTCGGGTTCTTCCCGATCCTCTGGATCGTGCTCAACGCGATCTGGATCTACAACATGACCGTCGAGACCGGGCACTTCGACGTGCTGCAGCGGTCCTTCTCCCGCGTCAGCGACGACCAGCGCATCCAGGCCGTCATCATCGCCTTCTGCTTCGGCGCCCTGCTCGAGGCGCTGGCCGGCTTCGGCACCCCGGTCGCGATCACCAGCGTCATGCTGCTGGCGCTGGGGCTGAACCCGCTGCGGGCCGCCGTGGTCGCGCTCGTCGCCAACACCGCGCCGGTCGCGTTCGGCGCCCTGGCCGCGCCCATCACGGCGCTGTCCACCGCCAGCAACCTCTCCGTGGCCGACCTCGGGGCCATGACCGGCCGGCAGACCCCGCTGCTCGCGGTGTTCGTGCCCCTGGTGCTGGTCTTCCTGGTCGACGGCAAGCGCGGCATCCGCCAGACCCTGCCCGCGACCATCACCGCCGGGCTCTCCTTCGCCGTGGCGCAGTACGTGGCGGCGAACTTCCTGTCCGTGCCGCTGACCGACATCGTGGCCTCGCTGGTCTCGGCCGCCGCGGTCGTCGCGCTGCTGCGCGTCTGGTCGCCCAAGCACCCCTACACCGTGGAGCACGCCCGTGAGGCGGCCGAGCGGGAGGACGCCATGGCGGGGGGCGGCCGCTCCGGCACCGCCGCCGCCGCGACGGGCGCCGGCACCGGGGCAGCCGCCTCGGCGTCGACCGGCACCGGTGGTCGGGGTGGCACGGGCTCGGGCGGCTCGGGCTCGGGCGGCAGCACCGCCGCCGGCTCGTCCGGGGACACCCCGCACCGCCGGGACTCCGGCGCCGAGGTGTTCCGCGCCTACGCGCCGTACCTCATCATCATCGTGGTCTTCAGCCTGGCCCAGGTGCCCGCCATCAAGAAGGCGCTGGACTCGGTGACCCAGAAGTTCGCGTGGCCGGGGCTGAACCTGCTCAACCCCGCGGGCAAGCCGCTCTCGCTGGTCAACTTCACCTTCAACTGGCTGGGTGCGGCCGGCACGCTCCTGCTCATCTCCGGGCTGATCGCGATCCCCGTGCTCGGCATCAACCCGGCCCGGGCGGCGGCGCGCTACGTCTCCACCTACGTCCAGCTGTGGCGGGCCATCGTCACCGTCATGGCCGTCCTCGCGCTGGCCTACGTCATGAACGCCTCCGGCCAGACGGCCACCCTGGGTGAGTTCATCGCCGGGGCGGGCGGGCTGTTCGCGCTCATCTCGCCGATCCTGGGCTGGCTCGGCGTCGCGGTCACCGGCTCGGACACCTCGGCGAACGCCCTGTTCGGCGCCCTGCAGGTGTCGGCGGCGAACAAGGTGGGCATCGAGCCCGTGCTCGCCGCCGCGGCCAACGGCTCCGGCGGCGTGCTGGGCAAGATGATCTCCCCGCAGAACCTGGCGATCGCCGCGGGCGCCGTCGGCCTGGCGGGCCGGGAGGGCGACATCTTCCGCAAGGTGATCGGCTGGAGCCTCGGGTTCCTCGTCGTCATGTGCGTGCTGGTGTACCTGCAGTCCACCCCGGTGCTGAGCTGGATGGTCGTCACCGTCGCCGGCTGACCGCCGCACGCGCCGCACGCAGGCCCCCCGGACCCCGACCCCACGGTCGGGAGGACGGGGGCCTGTGTGCTGCCGGGGTGGTCCTAGAGCTGCAGGTCGCGGGCGGCCGCCTGCATCACCGGCACCACCCGGGCCAGCGCCTCGGGGGTGAAGCGGGCGTCGGGGCCGGACACCGAGATCGCCACCCGCGTGGGGTCGGCGGCCACCGGCACGGCCACGCACCGCACCCCGAGCTCCTGCTCGGCCTCGTCGCTGGCCCACCCCCGGCGCCGCACCACGTCGAGGTGGGCCAGCAGCGCGTCGGGGTCGGTGATGGTGTGCGGGGTGCGGGCCGGCATGCCCGCACGATCCAGCAGCGCCCGCACCCGGTCCTCGGGCAGCTGGGAGAGCAGGGCCTTGCCGACCGCCGTGCAGTGCGCGTGCACCCGGCGGCCGACCTCGGTGAACATCCGCATCGAGTGCTTGGACGGGACCTGGGCGAGGTAGACCACGCGGTCGTCCTCGAGCACCGCCATGTTCGCGGTCTCGCCCGTCAGCTCGACCAGGGAGGCCAGCGCGGGGCGCACCGAGCTGCCCAGCAGCCGGCTCGCGGCGTCGCCGAGGCGCACGAGGCGGGGGCCGAGCACGTAGGCCCGGGAGGGCTCCTGCCGCAGGTACCCGCCGGCGACCAGGGTGCGCACCAGCCGGTGCGTGGTGGGCGCGGGCAGGCCGGAGACGGTGGCGAGCTCGCTCAGCGTCGCGCGGCCCCCCGCGTCGGCGATGTGCTCGAGCAGGGCGAAGGACCGGTCGACGGACTGCACCCCGCCCCCCGCCCGCGCCTCCTCGCTCACCTGCGCAGCGTAGCCACCGCCCGGCGGCGGGACCGGCTCACGCGGCGTCGTGGACGGTGATGGCGTAGCCGTCGGGGTCGCGCAGGACGAAGGTGGTGCCGAACGGTCCGGGGAACGGCGCGGTGAGGATCTCGACGCCCGCCTCGACGAGCCCGGCGTGCACGGCGGCGGCGTCGTCGGCCCCCAGCCACAGCGCCACCCCCGCCCCGGGGGTGCCCGCGTCGAGGTCCACCCCCGGCGCGACCTCCCGCACGCCGAACGGCACCGGGGTGGTGGTGAAGACGACCGCCCCGGGGGGCGCCTGCGGCGCGCGCTGCAGGCCCAGCCGGTCGGTGTAGAACGTCGCGGCGCGCTCGAGGTCGCGCACCTGCAGGGCGATGAAGTCGGGTCCGGTCACGGGCACGAGGTCCTCCTGGTGAGTCAATGTCCTGACACCGGAAGTATGTGTCAGGATATTGACATGGCGCAACCCCCGGACCCGGCGGAGCTCGACCTCGATGCCTCCGTCGCGCTGGCCGTGAAGCGGGCGCAGGCGGCCGTCCGCGCCGCGATGGAGGAGGTGCTGCGCCCGCTGGGCACGACGGTCGCGCAGTACGCGTGCCTGGCCCAGCTCGAGCGCCGGCCGCACACGGCGGCTGAGCTCGCCCGCACCACCTTCGTCACGCGGCAATCCTCGGCGGTGCTGCTGCGCGGCCTCGCCGACGCGGGCCTCGTGGCCGACGCCCCCGGGCCGGTGCGGGGGCGCGCCCTGCCGGTGGTGCTCACCCCAGCGGGACGGGCGCTGCTGACCGACGCGAGCGCCGCGGTGGCCCGGGTCGAGGGGCGCATGGTGGCAGGCCTGGCCCCGGACCGGCGGCGCGCGCTGCTGGCCGACCTCGACGCGTGCGTCCGCGCGCTGGCCGAGCCGGCCGGCTGAGGGCTACGCCGAGGGGGGCGGCTCACGCTCGACGAGGGCCAGCGCGTCGTCGAGCAGGCCGGGCTCCGCCGCGTCGAGCCAGTGCACCCGGTGGTCGCGGCGGAACCAGGAGCGCTGCCGCCGGACGTAGCGCCGCGTGCCGGCCGCGGTGGCCCGCTGCGCCTCGGCCAGGTCGGTCGCGCCGCCGAGCGCGTCGAGCACCTGGGCGTAGCCGAGCGCGCGGCGCGCGGTGACCCCCTCGGCCAGGCCGCGCTGGCGCAGCCCCTCGACCTCCTCGACCAGGCCGTCGCGGAACATCGCCGCCGTCCGCAGCTCGATGCGGGTGTCGAGCTCGATGGTGGCGCGGTCGAGGCCGAGCAGCACGGTGCCCCACCGCGGCGCGCCGACCGCCGGTGCGGACGCGGCGTAGGGCTGCCCGGTCAGCTCGACGACCTCCAGCGCGCGCACCACCCGGCGGGTGTCGGCCACACCGATGTGCCGGGCCGCGGCCGGGTCCGCCGCCGCCAGCCGGCGGTGCATCTCCGCGGGCCCGGCCTCGGCGAGCTCACCCTCGAGCCGGGCCCGCACGTCCGCGTCGGTCGCGGGGAAGCGCAGCCCGTCGACGAGCGCCTGGATGTAGAGCCCCGACCCGCCGACCAGCACCGGCGTGCGGCCCCGCGCCAGCACCGCCTCGACGTCCGTGGAGGCCTCCGCCTGGAAGCGGGCCACCGTGGCGGTCTCGGTGACGTCGTAGACGTCGAGCTGGTGGTGCACGACGCCGCGGCGGTGCTCCGGCGCCAGCTTCGCGGTGCCGATGTCCATGCCGCGGTAGCACTGCATCGCGTCGACGTTGACGACCTCGCCGTCGAGCCGCTCCGCCAGCGCGAGACCCAGCTCGGACTTGCCGGTCGCCGTGGGGCCCACGACGGCCACCGGACGCCTCACGGGCCCACCCGCACGCAGGACCCGACGAGCACGTGCACGGGCCGCTACGGTAGCCGACCCCGCGGCGCACCACCCCGCGCGACGTTCTCCACCGGGCCCGTGACCTGCTTGACTGGGTGCTCCCCGACCGGGGTGAATGACGACCGGCCCCCCGGGGCCGGGACGGGGCGGCCCGCCGGGACCGCACGCGAGTGGCAGCCGTGACGCGCGGCAGGGACGAGGGACCATGACCGAGACCAGCGACCAGCAGCCCGACGACACCACCGGGGCCGCGTCGACGACGCCGGGTGCCGCCGGCGACCCGGGCCCCACCCAGGACACGGCAGCGCCGGACACGGCAGGGCAGGACAAGGCAGCGCCGACCGCCCCCCGTCCCGGCCCGCGACCGGGACCCCGACCGGGACCCCGTCCCGCCGCGGCCGCCCCGGCGCCCAGCGCCGCCGCACCGCCCAAGGCCCCGGCCGCCCCGGCCTCCGACCCCTCCCGCTGGGGCCGGGTCGACGAGCAGGGCGGGGTGTGGCTGCGCACCGCCGACGGCGAGCGCCAGGTCGGCTCCTGGCAGGCCGGTGAGCCCGCCGAGGGGCTGGCGCACTTCGGTCGCCGCTTCGACGACCTCGCCACCGAGGTGGGACTGCTCGAGCGCCGGCTCCGCTCCGGGGCGGGTGACGCAAGGGCCACCCGCTCGGCGGCCCGCAGCCTGCTCGAGTCCCTGCCCACCGCGGCCGTCGTCGGTGACGTCGACTCGCTCGGGGCCCGCCTGCAGGCCGTGCTCGCCGAGGCCGAGGTCGCCGTCGAGCGGGGGCGCGCGGAGAAGGACGCCGCCCGCGCCGCCCTGGCCGCCCGCAAGGAGGCACTGGCCGCGGAGGCGGAGCAGATCGCCGCCGAGGCCACCCAGTGGAAGTCCGCCGGGGACCGGCTGCGCGAGATCCTCGAGGAGTGGAAGACCATCCGCGGCCTGGACCGCAAGGTCGACGACGCGCTGTGGAAGCGCTACTCCCGGGCGCGGGAGGACTTCACCCGCCGCCGCGGGGCGCACTTCGCCGAGCTCGACCGCGACCGGGCGGGCGCGCGCTCGCGCAAGGAGGAGCTGGTCACCGCGGCCGAGGCCCTGGTGTCCTCGACCGAGTGGGGCCCCACCGCGGGACGGTTCCGCGAGCTCATGGCGGAGTGGAAGGCCACCGGCCGCGCCCCCCGGGACGCCGACGAGGCGCTGTGGACCCGGTTCAAGACCGCCCAGGACACGTTCTTCGCCGCCCGCAACGCGGCCGCGTCGGAGCGCGACGCCGAGTTCACCGCGAACGCGGTGGCCAAGGAGGCGCTGCTCGTCGAGGCGGAGCGCATCGACCCCGCCGCAGACCTCGAGGCCGCCCGGGCCGCGGTCCGCTCGGTCGCCGAGCGCTGGGACGCCATCGGCAAGGTCCCGCGGGAGCGGATGGCCGAGCTCGACGGCCGGATGCGGGCCGTGGAGGCGCGGGTCCGCGAGGCCGTGGACGCGCAGTGGCGGCGCTCGGACCCCGAGGCGCTCGCCCGCGCGGCGCAGTTCTCCGACCGGGTCGCCCAGCTCGAGGAGCAGGCCGCGAAGGCCCGTGCCGCGGGCGACGAGCGGCGGGCCGCGCAGGCCGAGGCGCAGGCCGCGCAGTGGCGCGAGTGGGCCGCCGCGGCCGAGGACGCCGTCCAGGGCCGCTGAGGACGGCCCGGTCCCCGGGCTCAGGCCTCGATGGACCGGCTGCGCCGACCGCCGGGCAGCCGGCTCACCAGGTGGCTCAGCGGCACCACCGCGTCGTTGAGCCCGACCACGGACTCGTGCAGGTGCGAGAGGGTGTCGCCGAGCTGCAGCAGCTGGTCGAGGGTGCCGCCCTCGTCGGTGAGCTTCTCGACGAAGCCGCCGTCGGCCAGCAGCGTCTCGGCCAGGCCCTCCTCCTGCAGGAGGACCTCGAGGATGCCGCCCTCCATGGTGACCCGGTCCAGCGCCCCGCCGGGCGCCAGCAACCGGTCCAGCGGGCCCTGCGAGCCGAGCAGCTGCTCCAGGGGCCCGTCCGCCGCCAGCAGCTGCTCCACGGGGCCGTCGGCGGCGAGCAGCCGCTCCAGCGCGCCGTCCTCGGCGACGGCGCGGTCGAGCGGGCCGCCCGGGGCCAGCAGGCGGTCCAGCGACCCGCCCGGGGCCAGGGCGCGGCCCAGCGGGTGCTCGACGGAGGTCAGCTCGGCCAGCGAGGCCAGGGTCGCCAGCGGGCCGCGGGGGTCGGTGAGCACCGCGGTCAGCTGCTCGAGCAGCCCGCCCTCGCCGATGAGCACCTCCACGCGCTCCCCCAGCCCACCCGGGCGGCGCACCGGACCGTCGGGGGCCGCGAGGCGCCCCACGGCGAGGGTGACGTCGACGGCGGCGACCCCCACCCGGACGGGCATCGTCGCCAGGCGCAGCAGGTTCACGCCGCGACCCTAGCCGGGGTGACGCACGGTGGCGCGGGGCTCGCGGGGCGCGCTCAGCGCAGCCGCGGGAGGCCTCTTGGGTCGGGCCGGGTGACCACCGCGGCCGGGCTCCACACCAGGCGCACCCAGGTCACGGTGAGCACCAGCACCGCCAGCCAGCCCAGCAGCAGGCCGGGTCCCGGGCCCGCGTGGTCGGCGCCCAGGGTGGTCGTCTGCCGCGACCAGATGGCCAGCACCCCGAGCACCACGGTCACGGCGCACCCCGCGGTGGCGAGCCAGGCGACCGCCCAGCGCCGCGTGAGCACGGCGGCCACCGACAGCAGCACCCCGGCCCCGAGCGCGAACCCGACGAACAGCTGCGACGGCACACCGATGCCCTCCGACGCGGCGTCGGGGTCCCGGAGCAGGACGTCCCACCCCGAGGCGGCCCCGGAGTGCGGCAGCACCATCGAGGCGATGAGCACGAGCACCGCGACCCCGACCACCAGGCCGCGGCCGCCGGGCTCGAGGCTGCGCGCCACCCGGCGCTGGGCCTCGGCCAGGTCGCTGCCGTAGCCGGCCAGGTCGTCCTCCGACCCACCGGTCCCGGCCCGGTCGCCGGCCCGGTCGTCGGGGGCGCTCACCGGGAGCACCCCGCCGTGACGGGGGCCGCCGCGGGTGGTGCGCCGATGCCGGGCAGGCCCAGGCCGGTCCCGGGGGTGCGGGGGCGGGTGCCCGCCGCGTGGGCGTCCCCGGCCCGGGTGCGGCGGTGCGAGAGCACGGGGGCGTCGGCCACCAGGTGGTGCGGGGCGGCAGCGGTGACCACGGTGCGGGCGACGTCGCCGGGGCGCAGCGCCGGGTCCGCGGCGAGGTGCACGAGCCGGCCGTCGCGGGCCCGGCCGCTGAGCCGGCCCGTGGCCGCGTCCTTGCGCCCGTGGCCCGCGGTGAGCAGGACCTCGACCTCGGTGCCCACCAGGGCGCGGTTGCCGGCCAGCGACACCTCCTCCTGCAGCGCGGTCAGCCGGCCGTAGCGCTCGCGCACCACCTCGGGGGGCACCTGGTCGGGCAGCGCGGCCGCCGGCGTGCCGGGCCGCGGCGAGTACTGGAAGGTGAAGGCGCTGGCGAACCGCGACCGCTCGACCACGTCGAGGGTGGCGGCGAAGTCCGCCTCGGTCTCACCGGGGAAGCCGACGATGACGTCGGTGGTGATCGCGGCGTCGGGGATCGCGGCCCGCACCCGGTCGAGGATGCCGAGGTAGCGCTCGCTGCGGTAGGAGCGGCGCATCCGCCGCAGCACGTCGTCGGAGCCGGACTGCAGCGGCATGTGCAGCGTCGGCATGACGTTCGGGGTCTCCGCCATCGCGGCCACGACGTCGTCGGTGAAGTCGCGGGGGTGCGGGGAGGTGAAGCGGACGCGCTCGAGCCCCTCGACCCGGCCGCAGGCCCGCAGCAGGTCGGCGAACGCGCCCCGGTCGCCGAAGGACGCGCCGTAGGAGTTGACGTTCTGCCCGAGCAGCGTCACCTCGAGCACCCCGTCGGCGACCAGCGCCTCGACCTCGGCGAGCACGTCGGCGGGCGTGCGGTCGACCTCGGTGCCGCGCAGCGACGGGACGATGCAGAACGTGCAGGTGTTGTTGCAGCCCACCGAGATCGACACCCAGGCCGAGTACGCGGAGTCGCGCCGGGCGGGCAGCGAGGACGGGAACACCTCGAGCGCGTCGAGGATCTCGACCTGCGCCGCGTCGTTGTGCCGCGCGCGCTCCAGCAGGGTCGGCAGGGACCCGATGTTGTGGGTGCCGAAGACGACGTCGACCCAGGGGGCACGCTCGACGATGCGCTCGCGGTCCTTCTGCCCCAGGCAGCCGCCGACGGCGATCTGCATGCCGGGGTCGGCCTGCTTCGCGGGCCGCAGCTGGCCGAGGTTGCCGTAGAGCTTGTTGTCGGCGTTCTCGCGGACGGCGCAGGTGTTGAGCACGACCACGTCGGCTGCGGCGCCGGGGTCCGCGGCGACGTAGCCGGCGGCCTCGAGCATGCCGGCGAGGCGCTCGGAGTCGTGCACGTTCATCTGGCAGCCGTAGGTGCGGACCGAGTAGGTCCGGCCGTCGCGGTCCGGGGCGGTCTGGGTCGCTGCAGTCATGGCCCCACCAGGGTACGGCGGGGCCCTCACGGGGGCCGCCGGGCCGTCGCGGTGGGCCCCGGCCCCCGGTAACAACCCCGTTGCGACGCACCGAACCGGCTCACCCGACGATCACTGGGTAGTAGTTTGCCGACCCATGACCACCACCTCGACGTCGCCGCAGGACGCGGGCGGGCGCACGACCCCGCTGGTCGTCCTCGACGGCGTCCAGAAGCACTTCGGCGACCTCCACGTGCTCAAGGACATCAACCTCACCGTGCACTCCGGCGAGGTCGTCGTGGTCATCGGCCCGTCCGGCTCGGGCAAGTCGACCCTGTGCCGCACGATCAACCGCCTCGAGACGATCGACGGCGGCAGCATCAGCGTCGACGGCAAGCCCCTGCCCGAGGAGGGCAAGCAGCTCGCCGAGCTGCGCTCCGAGGTCGGCATGGTGTTCCAGTCGTTCAACCTCTTCGCCCACAAGTCGATCCTCGACAACGTCATGCTCGGCCCGGTCAAGGTCCGCAAGAAGGACAAGGCGCAGGCGCGCACCCGGGCGATGGAGCTGCTGGAGCGGGTCGGCATCTCCGCGCAGGCCGACAAGATGCCCGCCCAGCTCTCCGGCGGGCAGCAGCAGCGCGTCGCCATCGCCCGGGCGCTGGCCATGGACCCCAAGGTCATCCTCTTCGACGAGCCGACCTCGGCGCTGGACCCCGAGATGATCAACGAGGTCCTCGACGTCATGACCCAGCTCGCCAAGGAGGGCATGACCATGGTCGTCGTCACCCACGAGATGGGCTTCGCCAAGCGCGCCGCGGACCGGGTCGTGTTCATGGACGCCGGCCAGATCGTCGAGGAGGCCACGCCCTCGGAGTTCTTCACCAACCCGCGCAGCGACCGGGCCAAGGACTTCCTGTCCAAGATCCTGGCGCACTGAGCGCACCCCCAGCCACCCCGCGCCCGACGCGCGGACCAGTCCCCCGGCAGCCACCCGCTGCCGGACCCAGCGCCCGAGACCTGCGGGCGGACCAGGAGGAGCACCACGTGAACCGACGAACCCTGCGGATGGCGGCCGGCGCGGCCGCGCTCGCCCTGGGCCTGACGGCCTGCGGCGGGAGCAGCAGCAGCAGCGACACCCCCGAGGTCTCCGTCGCGCAGAGCCCCCAGTTCGAGGCGGGCACGACGATGGCCACCCTCAGCCAGGCCGGGACGGTCAAGGTCGGCATCAAGTTCGACCAGCCCGGCTTCGGGCTGCGCGGCCTCTCGGGCGACTACGAGGGCTTCGACGTCGAGATCGCCAAGATCATCGCCGGTGGCCTCGGCATCAGCCCCGACAAGATCCAGTTCTCGGAGGCCACCTCGGCCGTCCGCGAGCAGGTCATCGAGAACGGCCAGGTCGACATGGTCGTGGCCACCTACACGATCAACGACAAGCGCAAGCAGCGGATCTCGTTCGCCGGGCCGTACTACACGGCGGGCCAGCAGATCATGGTCAAGAGCGACAACTCTGCGATCACCGGTCCGGACTCGCTCAAGTCCAACCCCGACCAGAAGGTCTGCTCGGTCACCGGGTCCACCCCGAGCGAGCAGATCAAGCCCTACCTGGCCGACCCGAGCCAGCTGGTGCTGTTCGACCAGTACTCGCAGTGCGCGGACGCCCTCGGCAACGGCCAGGTGCAGGCCGTGACCACCGACAACGTCATCCTGCTGGGCTTCGTCTCGAAGTCCAACGGCGACTACAAGCTGGTCGGCCAGCAGTTCACCGACGAGCCCTACGGCATCGGCATCAAGAAGGGCGACACGGCGTTCTGCGGCTTCATCAACGAGCAGCTGACGAAGGCCTCGCAGGACGGCACCTACACCAAGGCGTGGGAGTCCACGGCCGGCACGGTCGAGGGTGCGCAGACCCCGACCCTGCCCGCGCTCGACACCTGCAGCTAGCCCGTCCGTCCACGGCGCCGCGGGGCTGACCCGCGGCGCCGTGGCGCCGGCCGCGGCCGGCGCCCCGAGCAGGAAGCGGTGCCATGAGCCCCGTCCTCGACAACATCGGCCTGTACGCCTCGGGCTTCCGCACCTCGCTCGTCATCTGCCTGATCGCGATGGTCGGCTCGCTGGTGCTGGGCACCCTGCTGGCCGCGTTCCGGGTCTCCCCCGTGCCCACCCTGCGGTGGTTCGGCGGGGCGTACGTGACCGTCGTGCGCAACACCCCGCTGACGGTGGTGCTGTTCTTCCTCGCGTTCGGCCTGCCCGAGCTCGGCATCAACCGGTCGTTCTTCTTCTTCGGCGTCACCGGGCTGGTCCTGTACACCTCGGCGTTCGTCTGCGAGGCGGTGCGCTCGGGCGTGAACTCCGTCGCCGCGGGGCAGGCCGAGGCGGCCCGCTCCATCGGGCTGAACTTCACCCAGTCGCTGACCACGATCGTGCTGCCGCAGGCCCTGCGCACCGTGGTGCCGCCGCTGGGCAGCGTCATCATCGCCATGTTCAAGAACTCGGCCGTCGTCGGCGCGTTCGGCGTGGGCGCCGACCTCTACAGCGTGGGCAAGCAGCTCTCCAGCGCCCAGGGCCAGCCGGCCCTGCCGGTCTACATCGGCTCGGCCATCGGCTACCTCCTGATCACCCTGACCGCCGGCCTGCTGCTGACGGTCATCGAGCGCAAGGTGGCGATCGCACGATGAGCACCACGACGAGCACCCCGGCCGGGGAGCCGGCCGGCGCCACCGCGGCGCCCAAGGCCGGCGGGCGGAAGAGCCGGGCCGGCTCGCAGGGGGCGTCGGTGCTGTTCGACGCCCCCGGGCCCGCCGCCCGCCGCCGCGCGGTCGTCTTCAGCGTCATCGGGGCGCTGCTGGTGCTGGCGCTGCTCGCGGTGGCCGCGCTCCGGTTGGTCGACCGCGGGCAGTTCGACTACAAGGTCTGGGCACCGCTGGTCGACCCGGGCAACAAGAACTTCCAGCAGGTCTGGCAGCTGATCGGCGAAGGACTGCTCAACACGTTGCGGGCCGCCGTGCTGGCGATCGCGCTCTCGCTGGTCATCGGCACCATCATCGCCGTGCTGCGGCTGTCGCTGGGCAAGATCGGCCGCGTCCCCGTCGTCGGGCTCATCGAGCTGCTGCGCGGGCTGCCGGTGGTCATCACGATCCTGCTGGTCTACACCGTGGTCACGTCGTACAACGTCGACATCAGCTTCCTGCCGGGCGGTCGCGACCTGTGGATCCTGGTCATCGGCCTCACCCTCTACAACTGCGTGATCATCGCCGAGATCGTCCGCGCCGGCGTCGCCTCGCTGCCCAAGGGCCAGCGGGAGGCCGGGCTGGCGGTCGGCCTGACCAACCAGCAGGCCCTGCGGTCGATCCTGCTGCCGCAGGCGTTCCGGGTCATGCTGCCGTCGCTGATCAGCCAGCTCATCGTGGTGCTCAAGGACACCTCGCTCATCGCCCTCATCGGCGGGTACATCGAGCTGCTCAAGCAGGGTCAGCTGCTCATCCAGAACCTGAGCAACCCCATCCAGGTGTACTTCGTCATCGCGGTGATCTACATCGTCATCAACTACGCCCTCGGCAAGGTCGCCGAGCTGGTGCAGCGCCGCACCTCCCGCGGCACCGCGAGCGGGGCCACCGCGGCGGCGGCCGACCCGGTCTGACGGGGCGCACCCCCGGGGGCCGTCCTGTCCGGACACGGTGGCCCCCCAACACGGTGCCCCGAGTCGGAAGGCCCGCCGCGCCTCGCTCAGGACGAGCCCAGGGCGTCCGGGTCGTGGTCCTCCCCCACGGCAGCGACGTCGAGGTCGTCCTGCTCGTCCAGCGCCTGCTCGTCCAGCGCCTGCTCGTCCAGCGCCTCGGCCACCACCGCGAGGGCCAGCGACGTCGGGTAGCCGCGTCGGGCGAGCTGACCCACCAGCCGACGCACCACGGCGGCGCGGCCGGCACGGTCGGTGGGCACCGGGGCCCGCCGGGCCCCCCGGCGGGCGAGCTCGAGGGCGCGCTCCCGCTCGGACTCGTCGTCCACCTGCTCCAGCGCGACGTCGACGTGCTCGGGGTCGACCCCCTTCTGGCCCAGCTCCCGGGCCAGCACCCGACGGCTCCGCCCGGCACCGCCCCCGTGACGGGACCGCACCCACTGCGCGGCGAAGGCCGCGTCGTCGACCAGACCGGCCTCGGTGAGCCGGTCGAGCACCCCGTCGACGACGCCGGCCTCGTGGCCGGCGTCGACGAGGCGTCGATGCAGCTCGGAGCGGGACCGGGGACGCGAGGCCAGGGCCCGCAGGCACGCCTCGCGGGCCGCCTCACGCTGGTCCGCCGCCGGCAGCGCCGCGAGCTCCTCGTCGCGGCGCCGACCGCGCTGGACCGGTCTCACCCCGGGATCAGAAGTCGACGGGGGCGGGGACGGGCTCGACGGCCTCGGCGTCGAGCACCGCGCCGATGCCGAGCTTCTCCTTGACCTTCTTCTCGATCTCGTTGCCCACGTCGGGGTTCTCGAGCAGGAACTTGCGGGCGTTCTCCTTGCCCTGGCCCAGCTGGTCGCCGCCGTAGGTGTACCAGGCGCCGGACTTGCGGACGAAGCCGTGCTCGACGCCCATGTCGATGAGCGAGCCCTCCCGGCTGATGCCGTGGCCGTAGAGGATGTCGAACTCGGCCTGCTTGAACGGCGGGGACACCTTGTTCTTGACCACCTTGACCCGGGTGCGGTTGCCGACCGCGTCGGTGCCGTCCTTGAGGGTCTCGATGCGGCGGATGTCCAGGCGCACCGAGGCGTAGAACTTCAGCGCCTTGCCGCCCGTCGTCGTCTCCGGCGAGCCGAACATGACGCCGATCTTCTCGCGCAGCTGGTTGATGAAGATGACCGTGGTGCCCGAGGCGTTCATCGCGCCGGTCATCTTCCGCAGCGCCTGGCTCATCAGCCGGGCCTGCAGGCCGACGTGGCTGTCCCCCATCTCGCCCTCGATCTCGGCGCGCGGCACCAGGGCGGCGACGGAGTCGATGACCAGGATGTCGAGCGCGCCGGAGCGGATCAGCATGTCGGCGATCTCGAGGGCCTGCTCCCCGGTGTCGGGCTGCGAGACCAGCAGCGCGTCGGTGTCGACACCCAGCTTGGCCGCGTAGTCCGGGTCCAGCGCGTGCTCGGCGTCGATGAACGCCGCGATGCCGCCGTTGGCCTGCGCGTTGGCCACCGCGTGCAGGGCCACCGTCGTCTTGCCCGAGGACTCCGGGCCGTAGATCTCCACGACCCGGCCGCGGGGCAGGCCGCCGATCCCCAGGGCCACGTCCAGCGAGATGGACCCGGTCGGGATGACGGCGATCGGGACACGGGCCTCGTCACCCAGGCGCATCACCGACCCCTTGCCGAAGTTCTTGTCGATCTGGGCCAGGGCCAGGTCGAGGGCCTTGTCGCGGTCCGGTGCTGCTGCCATGGGTCTCGTGCTCCTCTGGTGTGTCGTCGTCCGTGCCGTCCGCCGGGTGGCGGTGTCAGGAGGCGACGCTAGGTGCGGCCACCGACACTTCCGTCGCACCGGCCGGCCCTGTGGACAACCGTCCCCGCCCGGGGTCCGACCGCTGCTGACGCCCCTGATCATAGGGGAACAGGTGTTCGACCGTGGTAGTGCGACACGCCGCCCCGTCACCCCGCCCGCGGTCGCGGACCGGACGGGTCAGCGGCGGGCCGGGGGCACGTCGAACTCCTCGCACAGCGCCCGCCACACGTCCCGCGGCTCCACCCCGGCCTCGATGGCCTGCTCCGCGGTGGTGCCCAGCACGGGCAGCACGTGGTCGCGGACCAGCAGGTCGCCGCGGGGTCCGCCGAACTCGTCGGCGACGAGGCTGCGGAAGTCGGTCAGGCGCACCACCCCACCGTAGGAGCAGCCACGCGCCGCGCGCAGCCCGGGCTAGCGTGGCGGTCGTGGACCTCGCCGTGACCCTGGCCCAGGCCGCCCCGCCCGAGGGCCTGACCTCGTGGGCCTGGCGGCTGCTCGTGCTCGCGATGCTGCTGGCCGCGCTCGCCGCCGCGATCCGCGCGTACCGGGCCAACCGGGACCGCTGACCCCCGGGAGCGGGGGGTCACGACCCCCGGGGCCTCAGGCCGCGGCCCGCTCGCACACCACGACGGGGTCGGCGCGCACCTGCGCGGCGCTGGCCGCCGCCCGCGACGCCGCCGCCCGGTACCCCGGGTCGTCGAGGACCCGGCGCACCCCCGCCGCGAGACGCTCCGGGGTGAGCGGCCGCACCAGCACGCCGCTGCCCTGGCGCTTCGCCCGGTTCGCCAGCTCCCACTGGTCGCCGCCGCCCGGCACGGTCACCACCGGCACCCCGGCGGCCAGGCACTTGGCCAGCATCCCGTGCCCGGCCCCGCACACGACGACGGCGGCCTCGGCGAGCAGCAGGTCCTGCCGGCCGGGGCCGACCACGGCCCACGGCGGCAGCGGCCCGGTGTCCGCGCCCCCGGGCAGCACCGTCGCGGCCAGGCGCACCCCGGTCAGCCCGGTCAGTGCGGCCTGGAGCAGGCCGATCCGCCCGGAGGACGCGGTCGACGGCGAGAGCAGGACCAGCGGGGCGTCCCCCGGCGGCGGGGCCAGCACCGCCCGCGTGGGGTCCCACAGCAACGGGCCGACGACGTGGGCCTCGGCGGGCCAGTCCGGCCGCGGCAGCTCGAGGGCGGGCAGGGTCGCGACGAGCCGGGCGACCGGCCCCGGGTCGTCGGCGGGCAGGTCGATCGTCAGGCGCGCGGCGCGGCGCTGGGACCGGCCGAGCCGCACCGAGGGCTCGGCGAGGCGGCGCAGCCCGCGGTCGCGCAGCCGCCCCAGCGGGCCGCGCCCGGGCGCCAGGCCGCTCAGCATCGGCGGCAGGCCCCGCGAGGGCAGGTAGAGCGGGTGCGGGTTGAGCTCGACCCAGGGCAGCCCGAGCCGTTCGGCGGCGAACGAGCCCGCGGCGGTCAGCACGTCGCTGACCACCACGTCCGGCCGGGAGGCGCGCAGCGGCGCCAGCAGCGGGGTCGACATGTAGGCGGCCCGGTCGTGCAGCCGAGAGCCCTCGTCGTGCTCGTCGTCGGTGGGTCGCAGCGCCAGCCCGGGCAGCTCCCGGGCGTCGAGACCCTCCTCGGCCAGGCGGGGCAGCCACCGGCTGCCGGTGAACAGGACTGGCTCGTGGCCGGCCGCGCGCAGCCGCAGGCACAGCGCCGTGGCCGGGAAGGCGTGGCCCGGGTCCGGCCCGGCCACGACGCTGACGCGCACGGCGTCAGTGCTGCGGCGCGGTCCGGCTCAGCGCTGGCCGCCGTTGACGTGCAGCGTCTGCCCGGTGACGAAGCCGGCGTCCTCCCCGGCGAAGAAGGACACGACCGCGGCGATGTCCTCCGGCTTGCCGACCCGGTTTACGGGGATCTGCTTCGCCGCGCCCTCGCGGAACTGGTCGGGGGTGATGCCCATGCGGTGCGCGGTGGCCTCGGTCATGGCGGTGTCGATGAAGCCGGGGGCGATCGCGTTGACCGTGATCCCGAACTTGCCCAGCTCGATGGCCGCGGTGGCGGTGAAGCCGATGATGCCGGCCTTGGCGGCGGAGTAGTTGGCCTGGCCCCGGTTGCCCAGCGCGCTGCGGCTGGACAGGTTGACCACGCGGCCGAAGCCGGCGTCGATCATGTGCTTCTGCGCGGCCTTGGTGAGCAGGAACGTGCCCCGCAGGTGGACGGCGAGGACCAGGTCGAACTCCTCGACGCTCATCTTGAACAGCATGTTGTCGCGGGTGATGCCGGCGTTGTTGACCAGGACGTGCAGCCCGCCGAGCTCGCTGACGACCTGCTCCACCGCGCCGTTGACCGAGGCCTCGTCGGAGACGTTGCACTCGATGCCGATCGCCTTGCCGCCCTTGAGGGTGATGGCCTCGGCCGTGCTGCGGGCCGCGTCGGCGTTCATGTCGAGCAGGGCCACCGCGGCGCCCTCGGCCGCGAGCCGCTCGGCGATGCCCGCGCCGATGCCCTGCCCCGCACCGCTGACCACTGCCACTCGTCCGTCGAAGCGCGCCATCGTCGCCGTTCCTCTCGTCCTGCCCGGTCGGGGCGTTGCTGCCCTGGTGGGCGTGCCGAGCAGCGAGCCTAACGGCGTGAGGCGCGGTGGTCCGGGCCGGGGCGAGCACGCCGCGCCCGGCGGCTGTCGGTGCCCGGTGCCACCATGCGGGGCATGGGTGCGCAGGCGGGGTCGGGCGGGGCGGGGCCGGGGGTGCTCGCCGGCTTCTCCCCGGCCACCCGCGCCTGGTTCGGGGCCGCGTTCGACGCCCCCACGCCGGCGCAGGCCGGGGCGTGGGCGGCCGCGCAGGCCGGCGAACACGCGCTCGTCGTCGCCCCCACCGGGTCCGGCAAGACGCTCGCGGCGTTCCTGTGGGCGCTCGACGGCCTCGCGACCGTCCCGCCGCCGGAGGACCCGCGACGACGCTGCCGCGTCCTGTACGTCTCCCCGCTCAAGGCCCTGGCGGTGGACGTGCAGCGCAACCTGCGCTCCCCGCTGACCGGCATCCGGCAGGAGGCCACGCGGCTGGGCCTCACCCCGCCGGACGTCACCGTGGGCACCCGCAGCGGCGACACCCCGGCCGCGGAGCGCCGCGGGTTCCTCAAGACCCCTCCGGACATCCTGGTGACCACCCCGGAGTCGCTGTTCCTGCTGCTCACCAGCGCCGCCCGGGAGTCGCTGCTCGGGGTGACCACGGTGATCGTCGACGAGGTGCACTCCGTGGCCGCGACCAAGCGCGGGGCGCACCTGGCCGTGAGCCTGGAGCGGCTCGACGCCCTGCTGGAGCGCCCCGCCCAGCGCATCGGGCTCTCCGCGACGGTCCGCCCGGTCGACGAGGTGGCGCAGTTCCTCGCCGGCGGGCGGCCGGTGCGGGTGGTGCAGCCGGCCTCGACGAAGACCCTCGAGGTCCGTGTCGAGGTGCCGGTGGAGGACATGTCCAGCCTCGGGGAGCCCACGGGCGAGGTCGACGGCTCCGCGGCAGGCGCGCCGCAGCGCACGTCGATCTGGCCGGCCGTCGAGGCGCGGGTGCTCGAGCTGGTGCGCGACCACCGCTCGACGATCGTGTTCTGCAACTCCCGGCGCCTCGCCGAGCGACTGACCTCCCAGCTCAACGAGCTCGTCGCCGCGGAGGTGGCCGCCGAGAGCGGGCAGGACGTCGTCGCGGGGGGCCCGTTCCCGGCGGCGAACGTCGGCGCGTCGGGGACGAGCCTGGGCACCGGGGAGGGGGTTGGGATCGACGCCGCGGGCGGCGAGGTCGTCATCGCGCGCGCCCACCACGGGTCCATGTCGCGCGAGCAGCGGACGATGGTCGAGGAGGACCTCAAGGCGGGCCGGCTGCCGTGCGTGGTCGCCACGTCCTCCCTCGAGCTCGGCATCGACATGGGCGCGGTGGACCTCGTCATCCAGGTCGAGGCCCCGCCCAGCGTGGCGGCCGGGCTGCAGCGCGTGGGACGCGCCGGGCACCAGGTCGGCGCCGTGTCCTCGGGGGTGATGTTCCCCAAGTACCGCGGTGACCTGGTCTCGTGCGCCGTGGTGGCGGAGCGGATGAGCGACGGCGCCATCGAGTCGATGCGCTACCCCCGCAACCCGCTCGACGTCCTCGCCCAGCACGTGGTGGCCATGGTCGCTCTCGAGCCGTGGTCGGTCACCGAGGTGGCCGAGCTGGTCCGCCGGGCCGCGCCCTTCGCGACGCTGCCGGACTCGGCGCTGACCTCCGTGCTGGACATGCTGGCCGGGCGCTACCCCAGCGAGCAGTTCGGCGAGCTGCGGGCCCGCATCACGTGGGACCGGGTCACCGACGAGCTGGTCGGCAGGCCGGGTTCTCAACGCCTCGCCGTCACCTCCGGCGGCACCATCCCCGACCGCGGGCTGTTCACCGTGATGACCCCGGGCGGCGAGGACGGCTCCAGCGGCTCGCGGGTGGGTGAGCTGGACGAGGAGATGGTCTACGAGTCCCGGGTGGGCGACACCTTCCTGCTCGGGTCCAGCGCGTGGCGGGTGCAGGACATCACCCACGACCGCGTCATCGCCGTGCCCGCCCCGGGCCAGCCCGCCCGGATGCCCTTCTGGCGGGGCGAGTCGGTGGGCCGGCCGCTCGAGCTGGGCCGCGCGCTGGGGAAGTTCGTGCGCGAGCTGGTCGCTGCCGACCACGACGACGCCCGGGCCCGGGCGAGCGCGGCGGGCCTCGACGACTGGGCGGTGGACAACCTGCTGGCCTACGTCGGCGAGCAGAAGGAGGCCACGGGCCGGGTGCCCGACGACCGCACCGTGGTCGTCGAGCGGTTCCGCGACGAGCTCGGCGACTGGCAGGTGGCGGTCCACTCCCCCTTCGGCGCGCAGGTCAACGGCCCGTGGGCGCTGGCCGTGGCCGCGAGGCTGCGGGAGCGCCGCGGGGTCGACGCCCGGGTGGCCAGCGCCGACGACGGCATCGTGCTGCGGCTGCCCGAGGCGTTCGACGACGAGGGCACCGAGGTGGTCGCCGGCGCGGAGGACGTGCTGCTCGACCCCGACGAGGTGGAGCAGCTGGTCATCGCCGAGGTGGGCAGCTCGGCGTTGTTCGCGGCCCGGTTCAGGGAGTGCGCGGCCCGCTCGCTGCTGCTGCCGCGGCGCGACCCGGGACGGCGGACCCCGCTGTGGCAGCAGCGGCAGCGCTCCGCCCAGCTGCTCGAGGTGGCCAGCGCCTACGAGCAGTTCCCCGTGGTGCTCGAGGCGATGCGCGAATGCGTGCAGGACGTCTACGACCTCGCCGGGCTGCGCGCGCTCATGGCCGACGTCCGGTCCCGCAAGGTCAAGGTCGTCGAGGTCACCACCACCCAGCCCTCCCCCTTCGCCCGCAGCCTGCTCTTCGGCTACGTGGGCACGTTCCTCTACGAGCTCGACGCGCCATTGGCCGAGCGCCGGGCGGCCGCGCTGAGCCTGGACCCGACGCTGCTCGCCGAGCTGCTGGGCACCGAGTCGGTCCGCGAGCTGCTCGACGGCGACGCCATGGCCGAGATCGAGGCCCAGCTGCAACGCACCCACCCCGACCGCCGGGTCCGCGACGCGGAAGGCGCGGCGGACCTGCTGCGCTTCGTGGGAGACCTGACGCGCGAGGAGGCCGCCGAGCGGGGTGTCGACCCGGCCTGGCTGACCCAGCTCGTCGACGCCCGCCGCGTGCTCGTGGTGCGGGTCGCGGGGCAGGAGCGCCACGTCGCGATCGAGGACGCCGGCCGGTACCGTGACGCGCTGGGCACGGCCCTGCCCGTGGGCGTGCCCGAGGTGTTCACCGAGCCGGTGCCCGACCCGCTGGGTGACCTGCTGGCCCGCTGGGCGCGCACCCACGGCCCCTTCACCGCGGCGACGGTGGCCCAGCGCTACGGCCTGGGGGTCGCCGTCGTCACCGCCACGCTGGACCGGCTCGTCGGCGCGGGACGCGTGGTGCGCGGCGAGCTGACCCCGACCGGTCAGGGCACCGAGTTCTGCGACGCCGAGGTGCTGCGCCGCATCCGGCGGGCGTCGCTGGCCGTGCTGCGCGCCGAGGTCGAGCCCGTCGAGCCCGCGGCGCTGGGGCGGTTCCTGCCCGCGTGGCACGGGATCGGGGCCCAGCGGCGGCTGCGGTCGGTGCCCAGCGCGGACGACCTGCTCGGCGTGGTCGAGCAGCTCGCGGGGGCGGCGCTGCCGGCCAGCGCGCTGGAGTCGCTGGTGCTGCCCGCCCGGCTGCCCGGCTACTCCCCTGCCCTGCTCGACGAGCTCACCTCCTCGGGCGAGGTCACCTGGACCGGGTGCGGCGCGCTGGCCGGCGGGGACGGCTGGCTGGCGCTGGCCCCGACCGACGTGGCCGACCTGCTGCTGCCCGACGTCGACCCGGAACCGCCGGACTCCCCGCTGCACCGCGCCCTGCTGACCGCCCTGGGGTCCGACGGGGGCGGAGGGGCGCTGTTCTTCCGCCAGCTGGCCGACCGCGCCGGCGCCGATCTCGTCGCCGCTGGGGAGCCCGCTCCCCTCGACGCCGCCACGGTCGACGCGCTGTGGGAGCTGGTCTGGGCCGGGCTGGCCACCAACGACACCCTGGGGCCGGTGCGGGCGCTGGCCGGGGGCCGACGCGGAGCGCACAAGACCAAGCCCGCCCCGGCCCGGGGGCGCTACGCCCGGATGCGCGCGGCCCGGCCCAGCGTGCCCACGCGTACGGGACCGCCCACCGTGGCGGGGCGCTGGTCCGCGGTGCCCGGGCGTGAGCCGGAGGCCACCCGTCGCGCCCACGCCGCGGCGGAGGCGTTCCTGGAGCGCCACGGGGTGCTCACCCGCGGGGCCATGGACACCGAGCGGGTCACCGGCGGCTTCGCCGCGGTCTACAAGGTGCTGCGCGCGATGGAGGACTCGGGACGGTGCCGCCGCGGGTACGTCGTCGAGGGCCTGGGCGCGGCGCAGTTCGCCGTGCCGGGGGCGATCGACCGGCTGCGCGCGCTGTCCGGGGAGGACGCGGAGCCGACCACCGTGCTGCTGGCCGCCACCGACCCGGCGCAGCCGTGGGGGGCCGCGCTGGACTGGCCGCCCGTGGCCGGGGAGGGCAAGCACCGGCCGGGGCGCAAGGCCGGGGCAGTGGTGGTGCTCGTGGACGGGGTCCCGGCGCTGTACGTGGAGCGGGGCGGCAAGTCGTTGCTCAGCTTCACCGACGACCCCGGCGTGCTGCGGCGGGCGTCCGACGAGCTGGCCGGGGCCGTGCGGGGCGGGCGGATGGGGTCGATGTCGGTGACGAAGACCGACGGTGGCGCGGCGCTGGGCTCCGCGCTGGGCGAGGTGCTGGCCGGCTCGGGCTTCCGCGTCACGCCCTCGGGCCTGCGCCTGCGCGCCTGACCGCCACGGCCCGATCCGCCCACGTCGTGCGGCGCACCGGCGCGGGCTCAGGCCTCGCTGACCGGGGGCGCGCCACCACGGCGCGGCCGCACCACGAGGGCCACCCCGACGGCCGCGACCGCGACGCCGGCCAGCGACACCGGGCCGAGGGTCTCGCGGAACAGCAGCCACGCCTCGAGCGCGGTCGCGGGCGGCACCAGGTAGTAGAGCGCGGACACCCCGGTCGCGCTGCCCCGGCGCAGCAACCACATCAGCAGCAGCACGGCGCCGACGGAGAGCACCAGCACCAACCAGGTCAGGGCCAGGGCGAAGCGCAGGGTCCAGCGCACCGTGAGGTCTTCGGTGAGCAGCGCGGCCGCCAGCACCGCCAGCCCGGCCGCGGCGTACTGCACCGCGGTGCCCCCCAGCAGCGGGGTCGACCCCCCGCGCCGCTTCTGGTGCAGCGTCCCGGCCGTGCCCGCCAGCAGCGCGACCACGCACGACGCGATCCCGACCGCCGTCCCACCCCCGGTGCGGGCCAGGCCGGGACCGACGACCAGGCCCACCCCGGCGACACCGACCACCAGCCCGACCCACTGCGAGCGCAGCAGCCGCTCCCCGAGGGCCAGCGCGCTGACCGCGGCTACCAGCACGGGCTGCAGGCTCACCACCACCGCGGTCGTGCCCGCGGGGACGCCGCGGCTGATGGCCCAGAACACCCCGCCCAGGTACCCGGCGTGCAGCAGCAGCCCCGACACGGCCTGCGCGCCCACCTGCGCCCGGGTCAGCCGCCAGCCCCCGAGCGCGAGGGCCAGCCCCGCGAGGACGACGGCGGCGATGCCCATCCGCACGGCGAGGAACGTGAACGGCTCGGTGTCCGGCAGGCCGTACTTCGCACCGACGAAGCCGGTGCTCCACAGCAGGACGAAGCCGGCGGGCGCGGCGGCCGCCCAGCGCGACGCCGTCGCCGGGTCGTGCTCGGGGGCGACGGTCACGTCCCTGGACGCTAGACCTGCCCACCACCGCCGGTCCCACGCCCGGCACGGAGCCGGCCCGCCTGCGACGATCACCGGGTGCCCGAGGGAGACACCGTGTGGCTGGCCGGGCTGCGGCTGCGCCAGGCCCTCAACGGCCACGAGCTGGTCCGCGGCGAGCTGCGCCACCCCGAGCTCGCCACCCTGGACCTGGCCGGGCGGACCGTGCTCGACGTCGCCAGCGTCGGCAAGCACCTGCTCACCCGGCTCGACGACGGCAGCACCCTGCACAGCCACTTCCGGATGGACGGCTCCTGGCACCTCTACGCCCCGGGGGCCCGGTGGCGCGGTCCGGACCACCAGGTGCGCGCGGTGCTGGCCACGACCGAGCGCGTCGCCGTGGGGTTCCGGCTGCACGACCTGGCCGTCGTGCCCACCGCGGACGAGGCCCGGCTCGTCGGGCACCTCGGGCCCGACCTGCTCGACGCGGCGTGGGACGACACGCACGCGGCGACGGCGCTGGCCAACCTGACGGCCGACCCGGACCGCGAGCTCGGCCAGGCCCTGCTCGACCAACGGGTCGTCGCGGGCGTCGGCAACCTCTACAAGGCCGAGGTCTGCTACCTGCTCGGGGTCTCCCCCTGGGTGCCGGTGTCCGCGGTCGACCCGGTGCGGGCCCTCGAGCTCAGCCGGGACCTGCTGCTGCGCAACGCCCCCCGCGCGGAGCAGTCCACCACGGGCCGGCTGGGCTGGGGCGAGCAGCACTGGGTGTTCGAGCGCGCGGGCCGGCCGTGCCGGCGGTGCGGGACGACGGTCCTCACCGCGATGCAGGGACGCGGGGTCACCGCGCGCATCACCTACCTGTGCACGCGCTGCCAGCCCGGTCCGCACCCGCCGCTGAGCCGGGGTGGGCGGCCGCAGCAACCCACCGTCGGGCGCAGCCGCTACTGACCGGTAGTGCCGGTCCCCGGAAAGATCATGGAACAGAACGGATCTCGCAAGATCGAACCGTAGGTGGTCGGCGGTCCCTCGCGTACCTTTAGGGAGTCATTACTTCTTCCCGAGGGGGACCTTGCATGCGCGTTCGTCCGATCACCACCGTGGGGGTGCTGGCCCTGGGCCTCGGCGTCCTCGGCGGAGCACCCGCCTCCGCCGCCGGCAGCTCGGTCACCACGACCGACGACACCGTCACCTGTGACGCCACCACCTGCTCGCTGCGGGGCGCCGTCAACGCCGCCAACGCCGACGGCGGGGGCACCATCACCCTGGCGCCGGGCGTGACGTACACGCTGGCCCTCGCGGGGGCGGACGAGGACGCCGGCCTGACCGGTGACCTCGACATCACCTCGCCCATCACGATCATCGGCAAGGGCGCCACCATCGACGGCGGCGGCCTCGACCGCGTGCTCGACGTGCTGGGCGGCGGCTCGCTGACCGCGTCGGACCTGACCATCACCGGCGGTGACACCACGAACACCGCCACGGGTGCCGACACGCCGACGAACATCCTCTCCCACAGCGGCGCCGGCATCCGCACCGTGGGCGCCACCACCCTGACCGGCGTCACCCTGCGCGGCAACACCGCCGCCGGCACCGGCGCCTCGGGCGGGGCGATCTACAACAACGGCGGCACGGTGCGCGTCACGACCGCCACCATCGACGCCAACTCCGCGGTCCGCGCGGGCGGCGGCATCGAGGTCTCCACCGGCGACACCGTCCTCGACCGCGTCACGCTGTCCGGCAACACCGCGGGCCCGACCCCGGGCAACGGTGGCGGCCTGCACGTCACCGGCGCTGCCACCACCACGGTCCAGGGCTCCACGGTCAGCGGCAACACGGCGGCCTCCGAGGGGGGCGGGCTGTGGAACTCCGCGACCGGGACCATGACGGTCACGGGCACCCGCGTCCTCGGCAACGAGGCCAAGGCCGCGACCGCGGACGGCACCCAGGGCGGTGGCGGGATCTTCTCCGACGGCGGTCAGACCACCGTGCGCTTCTCCCAGGTCGCCGACAACAAGGCGACCGGGACCGACGGCTCGGGTGGCGGCATCCAGTCGTTCGGCCCGCTGCTGGTCGAGGGCTCGCTGCTCAACGGCAACACCTCGGTGCGTGCCGGCGGGGCCATCGAGGCTCGCAACGTCGTGGCAGCCGGCGGCGGGGTCACGCCGGCCGACACGACCATCCGGTTCTCGGCGTTCTCCTTCAACTCCACCGGGGCGAACCCCGGCAACGGCGGCGCCTTCCACCTCACCGGTGCGGGCACCACCACCGTCAGCTCCTCCCTCGCGTTCTCCAACAGCGCGGCCAACGAGGGTGGTGCCTTCTGGAACTCCGCCGCGGGCACCATGACGATCAACGGCTCCTTCGTCGCCTTCAACCGGGCCCCCGACGGTCCGAACGTCTACAACGACGGCGGCACGCTGACGTTCAACGGCCGCGACATCGCGGACGGCACGGGCGTCTAGCGACCCCTGCTCCACCGGCCGCGGGCCGGGTCGGCCCCGTGCCGACCCGGCCCGCGGCGCGTCTGGGGTCCGCCTCAGGCGCGCGGCGCGGGGATGGCGGCGATCTCGCCCAGCGCCGCGGTGAGGGCGTCGACCCGGTCCACGGCGGCGACCAGGTCCCCGTCGGGGCCGGGGGTGGAGCGGGCGGCGACGGCGCGGGCGGCCGCGGCGACGAGCTGCTCGAACGCGCCCACGCCGGCGTCGACGCGGGCCAGAGCCCCGTCGACCACCCCGCGGAGCTCCCGCGCGGCGACGGGGCTCGAGTCCCGGGCGCGCACCAGCGCCTCCAGGTCGCCCGCCTCGGTGCGCAGCCGCCCCGCCGCCAGCCGTGCGGCGTCGCGGGCCTCGTCGACCTCGGCGGGCGGCACGGAGGGGTCCCGGCCCAGCACGCCGAGCAGCTCGCCGAGCGAGGCCTCCGCCGTGCCCAGCCGCTGCAGCGGGGCACGCAGCGGGGAGCCGGGCCCGGGCAGCGGACGGGGCCGGGTGCGCTCCGGCGGCAGCGGGGTGGCCCGCAGCCGTCGCAGCCGCAGCGCCACCGCCACGGTCGGCACCACCAGCACGGCCGTGACGCCGACCCCGGGCACCACGAGCCACTCGCTGGCCCCGACGGCCGCCAGGCTCGCCGTCCCCGCCGCGGAGAGGCCCGCGGTCCCGCCCAGGCCCGCCGTCGCCGCCCCCGCCGCGCGGCGCCGGCGCAGCAGCCGGGCCCGGGGGTCGGTCCACCGGTCGGCGGCCTCGGCCACCCCCGCGCCGGCCCGGGGCGGGGCCGACTCCAGGCGGTCGCGGCGTGCGGTCACCGGGACGTCAGCCCTGCTGCTCGCCCTGCGGGCGCTTCACGTACGGGTCGGCGGGCTGCGACGCCGCGGACCCGGACGACTCCACCTCGGGGGTCTGGGCCCCGGGCTGCGCACCCGTGGGCAGCGCGCCCCCGTTCATCGACGCCCGGATCTGCTCCAGGCGGGAGTGCCCGGCCATCTGCACGGTGGACTGCTGCACCTCGGCCATCCGGCCCTGCACCGAGTTCTGCGCCAGCTCGGCGGAGCCCAGCGCGTTGGCGTAGCGCCGCTCGATCTTGTCGCGCACCTGGTCCAGGGACGGGGTGTTGCCCGGGGCGGAGAGCTCCCCCATCGACTGCAGCGAGGCGCTCACCTGCTCCTGCATCTTGGCCTGCTCGAGCTGGGAGAGGAGCTTGGTGCGCTCGGCCAGCTTCTGCTGCAGCCGCATCGAGTTCTGCTCCACGGCCTTCTTGGCCTGCGCCGCCGCCTGCAGCGACTGGTCGTGCAGGCCCTTGATGTCCTCCACCGACTGCTCGGCGGTGACCAGCTGGGCGGCGAACGCCTCGGCGGCGTTCTCGTACTCCTGGGCCTTGGCCTGGTCGCCCTTCGACCGGGCGTCGTCGGCGAGCGAGAGGGCCTGACGCGTGCTGGCACCGAGCTTCTCGACCTCGCCGAGCTGGCGGTTGAGCCGCATCTCGAGCTGGCGCTGGTTGCCGATGACGGCCGCGGCCTGCTGCGAGAGCGCCTGGTGCTGGCGCTGGGCGTCCTCGATGGCCTGCTGGATCTGGACCTTCGGGTCGGCGTGCTCGTCCACCTTGGACGAGAACAGCGCCATGAGGTACTTCCACGACTTCACGAACGGGTTGGCCATCGGGGACCTCAGCCTCCTGTCGTCGGTGCGGGCGCCGGGGAGCGGGGCGCACGGTGCGCGGCCTTCGCGCACGACGCGGGGCACCAGCTCCCCCACAGCTCGTCGCCCATCGTCTCAGGTCGGCCCCACCGGGACCACTCCCCCGACCGGGCCGGTCGGACGCCGGACGACCTCAGGCGGCCGCGCGGGAGACGGCGGGCGCGGGGATGACGACCCGGGTCGCGGAGCTCACCACGGCGCCGGCGGGCTGGTCGGCCGCCCGGTCCTCGCGGGCCAGCGCGGAGCTGACGTCGGTGAGCACGGTCGACAGCGGGACCTCGAGGGCGTCGCAGATCGCGGCCAGCAGCTCGCTGGAGGCCTCCTTGCGGCCCCGCTCCACCTCGGAGAGGTAGCCCAGGCTGACCCGGGCCGAGCTCGAGACCTCCCGGAGCGTGCGGCTCTGGGCCGTCCTGGCCCGGCGCAGGCTGTCACCGATCGCGTCGCGCAGCAGCAGCGTCATGGTGGTTCCCCTCGTCGTCGGAGCTGGGGCCCGAGCCGCTCCCGCGGACGTGCCTGCTCACTACAACGTCGCCACCGCCCCCATCGGTTCCCCGCCGGGGGTCGCGGGCCGAGGCCGCCGCCGCCGCGGCCGCCGAGGCGGCGCGGCGGCCCGTGGCCCGCAGCCGCAGCGCCCGGGCCACGTAGTCCACCCCGGTGACCAGCGTCACGGCCACGGCGGCGGCCATGACGACGACGCCGACGAGGTGGCCGACCCCGTCGAGCGGCAGCACGTAGAGACCGATGGCGATGGTCTGCAGCAGCGTCTTGAGCTTGCCGCCGCGGCTCGCGGGGATGACCCCGTGCCGGATGACCCAGAACCGCAGCAGGGTGACGCCCAGCTCGCGGACGGCGACGACGACGGTGACCCACCAGGGCAGCTCGCCGAGGATGCTGAGCCCCACCAGGCCCGCGCCGGTGAGCGCCTTGTCGGCGATCGGGTCGGCGATGGTGCCGAAGGAGGTGACCAGGCCGCGGCGCCGGGCGATCTGCCCGTCGACCCGGTCGGTGAACGCCGCCACGGCGAACACCACGAAGGCCACCACCCGCGCGGCGGTCGACCCGCCGTCGTCGACGAACAGCGCGAGCAGGAAGAACGGGACCAGCACCAGGCGCAGCACCGTGAGCAGGTTCGCGAGGTTGAGCAGGGGCACCGGCGGCCCCGCGGCCGGGGCGCTCACCCCTCGGCCGCACCGGCCGCCGCACCGCGGGGCAGCGTCGCGAGCGCCTCGACGACCAGGTCCACGCCGTCGGTGCCGACCACGCGGGCCCGCACCAGCTCGCCGACGGTGACGTCGCGGGCGTCGGTGAACACGCAGCACCCGTCCACCTCGGGGGCCTGGTGCGCGGCGCGGCCCGTCGCCACGGCCAGCTCGCCGTCCGCGAGCTCCCCGGAGTCGGCCAGGTCGGAGCCGTCGGCCTCGACGAGCACCACGACCTCGGTGCCGACCCGGTCCTCCGCGCGCTGCGCGGTCAGCTCGTCGACCAGGCTGGAGATGCGGGCCACGCGCGCGGCGACCTCGTGCTCGGCGACGTGGTCGGGCAGGTCCACGGCCTCGGTGCCGTCCTCGTCGGAGTAGCCGAACACCCCGACGGCGTCGAGCCGGGCCCCGACGAGGAACGCCTCGAGCTCGGCCAGGTCGTCCTCGGTCTCCCCGGGGAACCCGACGATGACGTTGGTGCGGATGCCCGCCTCGGGGCTCAGCGCGCGGATCCGGGCGCACAGGTCCAGGAAGCTCTCCCGGTCGCCGAAGCGCCGCATCCGCCGCAGCACCGTCCCGGAGGCGTGCTGGAAGGACAGGTCGTAGTAGTCCGCGACCCCCGGGGTGCGGGCGATGGTGGTCAGCAGCGAGGGCCGGGTCTCGGCGGGCTGCAGGTAGCTCACCCGCACCCGGTCGATGCCCTCGACCTCGGCCAGCGCGGGCAGCAGCGTGTCCAGCAGCGCCGGGTCGCCCAGGTCCTTGCCGTAGGAGGTGGAGTTCTCGCTGACCAGGTACAGCTCGCGCACCCCCTGCTCGGCGAGCCAGCGCGCCTCGGAGAGCACGTCGGCGGGGCTGCGGGAGACGAACGAGCCGCGGAAGGACGGGATGGCGCAGAACGCGCAGCGCCGGTCGCAGCCGGAGGCGAGCTTGAGCGGGGCGACGGGCGCGTCGTCGAGGCGGCGCCGCACGACGCGGGTGGTGCTCGCCGGCCCCCAGGCGTGCCCCGGGACGGTGACGTCGGTGGCCGCGGCGGGCCGCTCGGCCGGGCTGATGGGCAGCAGCAGGCGCCGGTCCGACGGCACGTGGCTGGGCAGGGCGTGCCCGTCGAGCACGTCCCCGAGCCGGGCGGCCAGGTCCGGGTAGTGGTCGAAGCCGAGCACGGCGTCGGCCTCGGGCAGCTGCTCGGCCAGCTCGGCGCCGTAGCGCTCGGCCAGGCACCCCACCGCGACGACCTTGGCGCCGGTGTCGGAGGCGGCGAGGATGGTGTCGATCGAGTCCTTCTTGGCCTGCTCGACGAAGCCGCACGTGTTGACCACGACGACGTCGGCCCCGTCCTCGCCGTCGACCAGGCTGTACCCGCCCTCGGCGAGGCGGCCCGCCAGCTCCTCGGAGTCCACCTCGTTGCGGGCGCAGCCCATGGTCAGCAGCGCGACCCGGGTGCCGCCCGCCCCGGCCGGGGTCGTCTCGTCGCGGGCAGGGCTGTCCGGCTGGACGACGACGGGAGGCACACCGGTCAGGGTATCGCGCCGCGGGGTGGCTACCGTGCCCCGCATGAGGTGGCGAGCGTGACTCCCGACCCGTCCGCCCCGGGCGCCGCACCCGCCGCCGGTCCCGCCACGGCGCGGGTGCGCCGCGCCCGCACCTCCGACGTCCCCGCCATCAAGGCCCTCGTCGACCGCTACGCCGGCCGGATCCTGCTGGAGAAGAACCTCGTCACCCTCTACGAGACGGTGCAGGAGTTCTGGGTGGCCGAGCTGGTCGACGCCATCGGCCGCACCTCCGGGCCGATCGTGGGCTGCGGGGCGCTGCACGTGCTGTGGTCGGACCTCGGCGAGGTGCGCACCGTGGCCGTGGCCCCCGAGGTCGCCGGGCGCGGGGTCGGCCACGCCGTGGTGGTCCGGCTGCTCGACGCGGCCCGCGAGCTGGGCCTGGCCCGGGTGTTCGTGCTCACCTTCGAGGTGTCGTTCTTCGCCCGCCACGGGTTCGCCGAGATCGACGGCACCCCCGTGCCGGCCGAGGTGTACGCCGAGATGCGCCAGTCCTACGACACCGGCGTGGCCGAGTTCCTCGACCTCAGCTACGTCAAGCCGAACACCCTGGGCAACACCCGGATGCTGCTGGCGCTGTGAGCGCGACGAGGCCCTAGGTTCAGCCCATGGCCACCTTCGTCGTCACCTACCACTACCGCGCCGAGCAGTCCGGCGACCGCGACACCCACCGCCCCGCCCACCGGGAGTACCTGGGCTCGCTCGTCGAGCGCGGCACGATGCTCTCCTCCGGCGCCTGGGTCGACGGCACCGGGGCGACGCTCATCGCGCGCGCCGGCTCCGCCGCCGAGGTCGAGGAGCTGCTGGCCGTGGACCCGTTCGTGGTCCACGGCCTCGCCGAGCCCGAGGTCCGGGAGTGGAACCCCACCCTGGGCGCCTTCAGCAGCTGAGCGGCGCACCGGGCGGGGTCCCACGCCGGGCCCGGCCGCCCTACCGCGCGGTGAGCTGGGTGACGCAGAGGGCCTGCTCCGCCGGGGTCCCCACCCACGGCAGGTCCCGCTCCTCGGCGACGTCGCGGAAGTGGTCGCGCTCGGTGTCGGTGGCGTAGCGGCGCTGCGGGTGCAGGCTCACCTGGTCGTGGACCACTGTGCGGCCGAGGTCCTCGAGCTGGCCGACCACGGAGGACACGTCCTCCCCGTACAGCGGCCAGCCGACGAACTCGGCGCCGCCGAGGTCCCCGGTGGCGTCGAAGACGCGGGCGAAGCCGGGCGCGTGCAGGTAGGAGAAGATGCCCGAGGCCAGCACCACCGTCGGCGAGGCGAGCAGGTCGGCCTCCTGGGTCGTGAGGTCCTCGGTGTTGAGGTCGCGGACCACGGCCGCGTCGAGCAGACCCGCCTCGCGGGCCCAGCCGGTGGCGTGGGCGGAGACGTCGATGCCGACGACCCGAGGACCGGGGCGCTCCTCGAGCGCCTGGAACGCGCCCGCCGTGGCGGACCCCGGCGCGTCGGCGATGACCGCCGCCGCGTCGGCGAAGGAGCGGTCGTGCTTCAGGGCGACGCTGTTGACCCCGTAGCTGCAGCCGATGTCGACGACCACCGCGTCGGGCCCGAGCACGTCGCGTCGGCTGCGCGCCCACTCGAGCACGAAGTCCGGGGTGCGGTAGTCCAGCGCGCCAAGGGTCTCGAAGTACCTCCGGGGGGACGGGTCGTCGTAGATCGAGCTGAAGGACTGCTTCTTCGCGGGTGCGCTCACGGGACTCCTCGGGGTCGGTGACGGGGACGACGGTCCCCACACTTGTTCACCGGGACGACCGACGCACCTCTGTGCCCGCTGGGGTGCGGTCATCGCTGGAGTTGCGCAGGACGCACCGGAGCGGGGGTCAGCCGAGCGGGTCGGGCTCCCGGTCGTCGGCGCCCGGTGCCGGGTCGCCACCCCGGATCGACCACAGCAGCCCGTCGAGCTCGTCGGGCTTGACGAGCACGTCGCGGGCCTTGGAGCCCTCGCTGGGCCCGACGACGCCGCGGGTCTCCATGAGGTCCATGAGCCGGCCCGCCTTGGCGAAGCCGACGCGCAGCTTGCGCTGCAGCATCGAGGTGGACCCGAACTGGCTGGTCACCACGAGCTCGATGGCCTGCAGCAGGACGTCGAGGTCCTCCCCGATCTCGGGGTCGACGTCCTTGGCCTCGACGGTCTTCACCGTCACGCCGTCGGTGTACTCGGGCTCGGCCTGCTCCTTGGTGAACGCCACCACCGCCGAGATCTCCTCGTCGGTGATGAAGGCGCCCTGCAGCCGGACCGGCTTGCCCGCGCCCATGGGCAGGAAGAGCCCGTCGCCCATGCCGATGAGCTTCTCCGCGCCGGGCTGGTCGAGGATGACGCGGCTGTCGGTCAGCGACGACGTGGCGAAGGCGAGCCGGGACGGCACGTTGGTCTTGATCAGCCCCGTCACGACGTCGACGCTCGGGCGCTGCGTGGCCAGCACCAGGTGGATGCCCGCGGCCCGGGCCTTCTGCGTGATGCGGACGATGGCGTCCTCGACGTCGCGCGGCGCGGTCATCATGAGGTCGGCCAGCTCGTCGACGATGGCCAGGATGTAGGGGTAGGGCCGGTAGACGCGCTCGCTGCCCAGCGGGGCGGTGATCTCCCCGGAGCGGACCTTGGCGTTGAAGTCGTCGATGTGGCGCACCCGGTTGGCCTGCATGTCCTGGTAGCGCTGCTCCATCTCCTCGACCAGCCAGGCCAGCGCGGCCGCGGCCTTCTTCGGCTGGGTGATGATGGGCGTGATGAGGTGCGGGATGCCCTCGTAGGGCGTCAGCTCGACCATCTTCGGGTCGATGAGGATCATCCGGACCTCGTCGGGGGTGGCCCGGGCGAGCAGCGAGACCAGCATCGAGTTGACGAAGCTGGACTTGCCCGAGCCGGTGGAGCCCGCGACGAGCAGGTGCGGCATCTTGGCGAGGTTCGCCGAGACGAAGTGGCCCTCGATGTCCTTGCCGAGGCCGATGAGCAGCGGGTGCTGGTCGCGCGCCGCGGTGGGGGCGAGCAGCACGTCGGCCAGGCGCACCATCTCGCGGTCGGAGTTGGGCACCTCGATGCCCACGGCCGACTTGCCCGGGATGGGCGCGAGCAGCCGGACGTTGTCCGTCGCCACGGCGTAGGCGATGTTGCGGGTCAGCGCGGTGATCTTCTCGACCTTGACCCCGGGGCCGAGCTCGACCTCGTAGCGGGTGACCGTGGGGCCGCGGGTGAACCCGGTGACGGCGGCGTCGATGGCGAACTGCTCGAGCACCCCGGTGATGGCCTCAATCATGGCGTCGTTGGCGCTGGACCGGGTCTTGGGCGGGTCCCCGGCCTGCAGCAGGGTCACCGGCGGCAGCGCGTAGTCGCCCTCGGTGACCCGCTCCACGCGCAGCGGGGCGTCCCCGGCCGCGGCCAGGTCGGGCACCGTGTCCTCGGCGGGTGCGTGGGCGACGACGCCTCGCCCCGGGCGGCGGCGCGGCGCCCAGTCGGCCTCGAGACCGGCCGCCGCGTCGAGGGTGGACAGGTCCGGGGTCGGCGGGGCG
>NZ_BAAGQZ010000053.1:0-1797 GCF_054783215.1 Rhodococcus aerolatus
CCGCCGTGCTCGCCGTCTCCGCCGCGGTCGTCGACACCGGTGACGGGTCGGACGACAGCTCCGTGGCCGCGCCCCCGCCGGCCCCCGCCGCCGCGGCCAGCGCGGCGGGCGGCACCCGCGACGAGAAGGTCCAGGCCGTCATCGACCGCGGCATGACCCAGCTCGGCGTCCGCTACTCCTGGGGCGGGGGCAACGCGAACGGGCCCACGGTGGGGGTCCGCGACGGTGGCGTGGCCGACAGCTACGGCGACTACCGGTCGGTCGGCTTCGACTGCTCGGGGCTCATGGTCTACGCCTTCGCCGCGGTGGGGATCAACCTGCCCAAGTACTCCGGCTACCAGTACACCGCGGGCCCGCACGTCCCGTCGTCGCAGAAGCAGGCCGGCGACATGCTGTTCTGGGGTGACGGCGGCTCCCAGCACGTCGCGCTCTACCTGGGCGACGGCCAGATGCTGGAGGCCCCGCAGTCCGGCAGCGCGGTGCGGGTGTCCCCGGTGCGCTCGGGCTACCTCTCCTACGTCACCCGCATGATCTCCTGACCGTCCCGGCCGACCCCGCTCACAGCACCCTCACCGGGTGGCGGGCAGGCTGGGCGCCGACGTGGCGCGCCGGGAGCCGGCCGCCGAGACGGGAGGACACCGGGTGACCGCAGGGCTGCAGGGGCCGATCGGGCCGGGCACGGGCGCTGGGGGCCCGGTGGGCGGTGCTCCCGGCCCGGCCGACCAGCGCGCCGCGCAGCAGCGCGACGCCCAGCTGCTCGAGCGCACCGTCTACGAGGTCAAGCGGGTCATCGTCGGCCAGGACCGGCTGGTCGAGCGGATCCTGGTCGGGCTGCTCGCCCGGGGCCACATCCTGCTCGAGGGCGTGCCCGGCGTGGCCAAGACGCTCGCGGTGGAGACGTTCGCCCGCGTCGTCGGCGGCACCTTCAACCGGGTGCAGTTCACCCCCGACCTGGTGCCCGCGGACCTGCTCGGCACGCGCATCTACCGGCAGGGCCGCGAGGAGTTCGAGACCGAGCTGGGCCCGGTGGTGGCGAACTTCCTGCTCGCCGACGAGATCAACCGGGCGCCCGCCAAGGTGCAGTCCGCCCTGCTCGAGGTCATGGCCGAGCGCCACGTCTCCATCGGTGGCACCACCTACCCGATGCCGGACCCGTTCCTGGTGCTGGCCACCCAGAACCCCATCGAGAACGAGGGCGTCTACCCGCTGCCGGAGGCCCAGCGCGACCGGTTCCTGTTCAAGATCGAGGTGGAGTACCCCTCGGTCGAGGAGGAGCGGGAGATCGTCTACCGCATGGGCGTGCGGCCGCCGCAGCCCCACCAGGTGCTCTCCGCCGCGGAGCTGGTGCGGCTGCAGGACGTGGCCTCCGACGTGTTCGTCCACCACGCCCTGGTCGACTACGTGGTGCGGGTGGTGACCGCGACGCGCCACCCCGAGGAGCTGGGGATGACCGACGTGGCGGGCTGGATCGCCTACGGCGCCTCGCCGCGCGCCACCCTGGGTGCGATCGCCGCGTCCCGCGCGCTGGCGCTGGTGCGGGGCCGGGACTACGTGCTGCCGCAGGACGTCGTCGACGTGCTCGCCGACGTGCTGCGCCACCGCCTCGTGCTCTCCTACGACGCCCTGGCCGACGAGGTCTTCGTCGACCACGTCATCTCCCGCGCCCTGCAGACCGTGGGCCTGCCGCAGGTCAGCGCCCGCAGCGGGCCGTCCGCCGGGCCCTCGCCCGCCCCGCCCGGCCCGCCGGCCGCACCGAGGCGACGACCAGCACGGGCACGCTCACCACCTGGTGGACCG
>NZ_BAAGQZ010000054.1:0-60901 GCF_054783215.1 Rhodococcus aerolatus
CGCGCCGAGCAGCAGCAGCGCCCGCCAGTCGCCGACCAGCAGGGTGTCCCCGCCCGGGCCGGGGGATGCGGTGCCCAGCACGGTGAGCACCCACGCCCCCAGCGGCAGCGCGACCACCGCGGTGCGGCAGGTGGTGCGGCCCAGGGCGAGCACCGCCACCACGTTGGCGACGGCGGCGACGAGCGCCCCGAGCGGGACGGGCACGGCCCCGACGTACAAGGGCAGCAGGAGCACGGCGACCACGGCCAGGACGACGGTGTCGAGCACGACCACCGCGACGACGGCGACGTCGAGCAGCCGCCTCACGAGGGCACCGCGTCCGCCGGCGCCCCGCCGGTCCCCGTCCCGGTCGCGGCGGGCCCGGCTGCGGCGAGCCCGGGCACGTCGAGCCCGGCCAGCAGGTCGTGCTCGCGGCCGTCGGCGCCCCGCTCCCCCGGCTCGCCCGCGACGAGGACGTAGTGCTCCTCGGCCAGCACCGGCTGCGCGACGTCGTTGCTCAGGGCGTAGCAACGGTCCCCGGGCGCCACCGTCACCTGGGTGGCGTGGGCGCGCAGCGCGGCCAGCTTGGCGCCCAGCACGGGGCGGACGTCGACGACGGCGGTGACCTCGGCGTCGGGCACGCTCGGCAGCTCGTCGCGCGCCGGGGCGCGCCACGCCGCGGGCAGCGGGCCGAGGTCGGCCAGGCCCGCTCGCAGCGCCGTGCGCTCGACGACCGTCCAGTACACCTTGGGCACCGCCCAGGCCGGGCCCGCCCCGGGGTGCGCGGCGGGGTCGGCCGCAGCGGCCACGCCCGCGGTGGTGGCGGCGTGCACGCGCACGTGGTCGGGGTGGCCGTACGTGCCCGCGGGGTCGTAGCCGACGACGACGTGGGGCCGCAGCTCGCGCACCACCCGCACCACGGCCTCGGTGACGTCGTCGTCCGCGGCGCGGACGAAGCTGCGCGGGTGCTCGGCGGCGGGGGTGCCGGCCATGCCGGAGTCGCGCCACCGCCCGGCGTGGCCCAGGAAGCGGGGGGCCGCGACGCCGAGGCGGGCCAGCGCGGTGGTCAGCTCGCCGATGCGGAAGCCGCCGAGCTGGTCGGCCTCCTCGGCGACCAGGTGGGCCCACCGCGGCCCGATGACCTCGCCCTGCTCGCCCAGGGTGCAGGTGAGGACGGTGACCTCGGCCCCCGCCGCGACGTAGCGCGCGATGGTGCCGCCGGTGGTGATGGACTCGTCGTCGGGGTGGGCGTGGACCAGCAGCAGCCGGGCGCGCCCGTCCCCCGCGGGCCCGCTCACGACACCACCCGCAGCCAGGACGGGGCGCTGGACAGGGGCCCGGCGACGAGGCCCGACCCCAGGTCGACCCCGGTCACGTCGGAGCGGACGGAGAACACGGTGCGGTCCTCGTAGAGCGGCAGCCACACGTGGGCGTCCCACAGCAGCGGCTCGGCCTCGGCGAGCACCGCGGCGGGGTCGGCGTCCCCGCGCAGCGCGGCCTCGATGGCCGGCTGCAGCGCGGGCAGGCACACCCCGGAGAGGTTGGCGCCCCGGCTCGCGGTCACCTGCGACGGTGTGGCGGTGGTGGTGGGCGCCGGCGTCGTGGTGGCGGCGGTGCTGCCGGCGGCGGTGCCGGTGGTGGTGGGCGTGCCGGCGGCGGTCGTGGTGGGGCAGCCGAAGCGCGACGCCAGCGCGGTCGCCGGGTCCCGCCCGCTGGCGGCGCGGGTGACCACGAGGTCGACCCGGCCGGCCGTGAGGTCCTCGCCGAGCAGGGTGGCCGACGGGGTGGTGGCCGCGCTGGCCACGATCCCGGCCGCGGTGAGCTGGTCGGCCGCCGCCTGGGCGAGGGTCACGGCGACCGGGTCGGCCTCGTCGGCCCCGACCACCACCGCCAGCGGAGCGCCGCCGCGGGTCAGCGCGCCGTCGACCGAGCGGTAGCCGGCCGCGACGAGCGAGGCCACCGCGGCCGAGGCGGACGGGCGGTCCGGCGCGGTGGGGGTGTAGCCGAACGCGGCGGGGGCCCGCACCTGCGCCCGCGCGGCGGGGGCGGCGTCGACCCCGCCGGACCCGACGGTGCGCAGCACGTCGGGGTCGAGCACCCCCAGCACGCCGGCCCGCACCACCGGGTCCGACAGCGTCGCCGACGTGGTCGAGGCCACCACCCCCAGCGTCGAGGCCTGGACCACCGGCAGCGTGCGGGTGCCCGGCACCAGGCCCAGCTGCGCGACGGTGGCCGCGCCGCCGTGCACCAGCGAGGCCTGGGTGTTGCCGCTGCGCAGCGACGCGGCCAGCGCGGTGGTGCTCGTCGTGCGGCGCAGCAGGATGGTGTCGGGCGAGGCGGGCGCGTCCCAGAAGCGGTCGTTGCGGACCAGCTCGACCTCACCGCGGTCGCGGTCGACGCGCATCACCCCGAAGCGGGCGCCGGAGACGGGCAGCCCGTCGTCGAGCGCCGAGGCGAACCCGCCCGGCGAGTCCTTGAGCAGGTGCGACGGCAGCAGGCCGGTGAACAGCTCGCGCCAGGCCGGGTAGGCCGAGGCGAACGTGACGGTGACGGTCTTGCCGCCGTCGGAGGACGCGACGTCGCGGACGAGGCCGTAGCCGGCGGGGTCGACCACCCCGGGCTGGCTGGTCATCTGCTCCCACAGGTAGCGGAAGTCCTCGGCGGCGATGGGCGCCCCGTCGGACCACTGCGCCTCGCGGCGCACCGTGTAGGTGACGGTGAACGGGGCGGTGGACGTGACCTCCGCGGAGACCAGCAGCGAGGGGTCGAGCTGCCAGGACGTGGGCTGCGGGGCCGGCTCGTCGCCCGCGGTGGACGCCGCGGTGGTGCCGACCCCCTGGGGCCGGAAGGCGCTGGGCAGCACCAGGTCGGCCACCGCGGTGGAGACGGGCGTCAGGTCGGCCACCCGGTGCGGGTTGAACCCCGGGCCCAGGTCGTCCACCTCGACGACGAGGGTGCGGGCCGGGTCGCCCGGGGTGGCGGGCAGCGGCGCGGCCGTGGTCGTGGTGGCCGTCGGCCCCGGCACCGGGGGCGGCGGGTCGGCGGTGCAGCCCGCCAGCGCGACGAGCACGGTCACCGCCAGGGCCGTCGCGGCCGGGCCGAGCCTGCGACGCGCGCCCTGCACCGTGCCGTCCCCCCGGGAGCCGTCGAGCCCGACCGCGGTGGCCGGGGACCGCCATCGTGCCACGCGGCGCGCGGCTGGCAGCCGGCTCAGCCCGCGACGGCCTTGTCGCGTGCCTTGCTGCGCGAGCGCTCCCGCGCCCGCTCGGTGGAGTCGAGGAGCAGCTTGCGGACCCGGACCACGTCGGGGCCGACCTCGACGCACTCGTCGGTGGCGCAGAACTCCAGGGCGCCCTCGAGGCCCAGCACCCGCGGGCGGGCCAGGGTCTCCATGACGTCGGCCGAGGACTGCCGCATGTTGGTGAGCTTCTTCTCCCGGCACACGTTGATGTCGAGGTCCTCCGAGCGGGGGCTCTCCCCCACCACGTGGCCGGCGTAGGTGGCCGCCCCGGGCTCGACGAAGAACGTGCCGCGGTCGGCCAGCTGGATCATGGCGAACGGGGTGACCGAGCCGGCGCGGTCGGAGACCAGGGACCCGGAGTGGCGGCTGCGGATCTCGCCGGCCCAGGCGTCGTAGCCCGCCGAGTAGGTGTTGGCGATGCCGGTGCCGCGGGTGTCGGTGAGGAAGTCGGTGCGGAAGCCGATGAGGCCGCGGGCGGGGACGACGAACTCCATGCGGACCCAGCCGGTGCCGTGGTTGACCATCTCCTCCATGCGGCCCTTGCGGGCGGCGAGGAGCTGGGTGACGGCGCCGAGGTGCTCCTCGGGGACGTCCACGGTGAGGTGCTCGAACGGCTCGTGGACCTTGCCGTCGACCTCGCGGGTGACGACCTGCGGCTTGCCGACGGTCAGCTCGAAGCCCTCGCGGCGCATCTGCTCGACGAGGATGGCCAGCGCCAGCTCGCCGCGGCCCTGGACCTCCCAGGTGTCGGGGCGCTCGGTGGGCAGCACGCGCAGCGACACGTTGCCGACGAGCTCGGCGTCGAGGCGGGACTTGAGCAGCCGCGCGGTGAGCTTGGTGCCGCCGTTGCGCCCCGCCAGCGGCGAGGTGTTGATGCCGACGGTGACGGAGATGGCGGGCTCGTCGACGGTGATCCGGGGCAGCGCCACCGGGTTCTCGACGTCGGCCAGGGTGTCGCCGATCATGATGTCGCCGATGCCCGCGATGGCGAGGATGTCGCCGGCCTCGCCGTGGTCGGCGGGGACGCGCTCGACGCCCTCGGTGCGCAGCAGCTCGGTGATCTTGACGCGGGTAGTGACGGGCTCGCCGTCGGGGCCGTCGTGCATCCACGCGACCTGGCTGCCCTTGCGGATCTCGCCGGCGTGCACCCGCACCAGCGCGAGGCGGCCGAGGAAGCTGGAGGCGTCGAGGTTGGTGACGTGGGCCTGCAGCGGCGCGTCCGGGTCGCCCTTGGGGGCGGGCACGTACTCCATGAGCAGGTCGAACAGCTCCTGCAGGTCCTCGGCGTCGGGCACCTCGCCGTCGCCGGGCTGCACCCGGGAGGCCTTGCCGTTGCGGGCGGAGGCGTAGATCACCGGCAGGTCCAGGGCCAGCTCGGCGGCGTGCGCGGCCTCGTTCTCCAGGTCGCTGGCCAGGTCGAGCAGCAGGTCGTGGACCTCCTCGACGACCTCGCTGATGCGGGCGTCGGGCCGGTCGGTCTTGTTGACCACGAGGATGACGGGCAGCGAGGCGGCGAGCGCCTTGCGCAGCACGAAGCGGGTCTGCGGCAGCGGGCCCTCGGAGGCGTCGACGAGCAGGACGACGGCGTCGACCATGCTCAGCCCGCGCTCGACCTCCCCGCCGAAGTCGGCGTGGCCCGGGGTGTCGATGACGTTGATCACCACGTCGCCGTCGGCGGTCTTGCGCCGCACCGCGGTGTTCTTCGCGAGGATCGTGATGCCCTTCTCGCGCTCCAGGTCGCCGGAGTCCATGACGCGGTCGACGAGCTCGGCGCGCTCGGCGAAGGCGCCGGACTGGCGGAGCATGGCGTCGACCAGGGTCGTCTTGCCGTGGTCGACGTGGGCGACGATGGCGACGTTGCGGAAGGCGGTGCGGGACACGCTGGCTGGCTCCTCGGGGCTGGCGCACCTCGGGGGGCGTGCGCGCACGGCGGCCCCGCGGTGCGGGGCACAGATGACCTCGGCGGCGAGGTCGTGGCGTCGTCGGCCGGGCACGACCAGCAGGTCCTGGGCCACCGTCGGCGCGCCACGGGGCGCGCCGCGCGGACGCGACGACACCCCATCGTAGCGCGTCGACGTCCCCCGCCCCGCCCCGTCGGGCCCGGGAGCGGCCGCCGGGGTGGGCGTCGGGGCGCTCTCAGGGGGCGAGCAGCGGGGCCAGGTCGGGCAGCCAGCCGCGGTCGGCCTCGACGACCTCGAGCCCGGCGAGCTCGGCCGCGCCCACCCACCGCACCTCGGAGTGCTCCCGGAGCACCGGCTCCCCGCCCCGCAGCCGAGCGAGGTGCGCGCGCAGCACGCGGCCGTCGGCCAGCGGCACGTCGGCCCCCACCTGCCCGGCGACGTCCACGGCGAGGTTTAGCTCCTCCCGGATCTCCCGGGCCACCGCCCCGGCCGCGGTCTCGCCCGGGTCGACGCCCCCGCCGGGCAGCTCCCAGAGCCCGGCCAGCTCGACGGGCCAGGTGCGGCGGGCGACGAGCAGGTGGCCGCGGTCCACGACGGCGCCGGCGGCGACCACCTGGGTGCCCTCGGCCGCGGCCAGCAGCCGGGCGGCCGACGTCACGGCGCGGTGGCGGGCCGCGAGCACCCCGCGGCCGACCCGGCGCAGCACGAGCAGGTCGGCGAGCCGGCCCAGCGGGCCCCACGGGGCCGTCCAGGTGACGTCGTCGCGGACGCTCGTGCCGCCGCCCGCCCCCACCAGCGCGGTCCGGTGGTCCAGCGCCGCCCCGCCCCCGGCGACCAGGCGGGGTGCGCGCAGCAGGGTGGAGACCTGCTCGCGGAGGTCGGAGCGGGTCAGCCGCACCGCCACCTCGACGGGGGCACCGAGCACGGCGAGCCGGAAGACCACCTCGTCGCCGGGGACGAGCAGGCCGCCGCGGCGGCCGACGACCTCGGCCTCGTGCCCGGCGTCGCGGACCGAGCTGCGCAGCACCTCGACCGAGCGCACCGCCCCGGAGACCGCGGCGGGCGGCAGGTCCAGGTGGTGCGCGGCGGCCAGCCTGCTCACGCGTGGGCCGCCGGCTCCCGCGGGACGGCCGTCGCGCGGTCGGGGGCCGGGCGGGGCCGCAGCGCCAGGACGACGAGCAGCGCGACCGCCCCGACCGGGTACACCGCGTCGACCACCGCCTCGAGCAGGGGGCGCTGCACCTGCCAGATGGTGGGCTGCAGGTCGAGCAGCAGCTGCACCAGGCTGGTGAGCAGCACCAGCGCCCACAGCGCGGCCAGCACCTGGGCCGGCCGCCAGCCGCGCAGCGGGCCGTGCACCAGCCACAGCAGCGCGGGCACCAGCCACACCCAGTGGTGGCTCCACGAGATCGGGGACGCGAGCAGCCCGACGAGCTGAACGACGACGAGCGCGCCGAGCCGGTCGTCGGGGTCCAGCCGTCGCCAGGCCAGCGCGGCGAGCACGAGCACGACGGCCACCGCCCCCGCCCACAGCGCGCCCATCCCGATGTCGTGGCCGACGAGGCGGCTCAGCGCCCCGCGCAGCGACTGGTTGATGGCGGAGCCGACCGGGCCGATGCGGTCGGTGTCCAGCCCGACGTCGGTGAAGTAGGACGCCGCCTCCGACCCGAGGGCGAGGATCGACACCCCGACGGTGGCCGCGAACACGACCGCGGAGGTCACCGTGGCCGCGAAGCGGCGGCGCAGCAGCAGGTAGGCCCCCGTCACCGCGGGGGTGAGCTTGACCCCGGCGAGCAGCCCGACCAGCAGCCCGGAGAGCCACCAGCGCCGGCTGCGCACCGCGAGCAGCGCGCCCAGCACGAGGAACACGTTGACCTGGCCGAAGTTCAGCGTGGTGCGCACCGGCTCGAACCACACCGCGACGGCGGTCCACACCAGCAGCAGCGAGCGCCAGCGGGGGGTGCGCACCGCGTCCCGGCCGACCACGAGCTCGGCGGCGACCCGCAGCACCCCCCACAGCGCCGCCACCGTGGCCAGCTGCCAGGCCACCCCGAGCGGGGTGAACGGCAGCAGGTGCAGCGGGGTGAAGAGCAGCGCCGCGAAGGGCGGGTAGGTGAACGGCAGCGGGAAGTCCGGCGTGGCCGCGGCGTAGGTGAAGGAGTACAGCGAGCCGTCGAGCGCCGCGGCGCCCCCGCCGGAGTAGACGCGCAGGTCGACGAGGTCCAGGCCCGCGCGCGTGCCCAGGGTCACCCAGAGCCGGACGGCGACCGAGACCAGCAGCGCCAGCGGCGCGCCCCGGCGCAGCAGCGGGCCGGCGGCGGGGAAGCGCTGCACGTCCACCCTCCCCGCTCGGCCCGCGCACCCGGGCCCGGGTCGCGCGCCCACGATCCCACCACGCTCGCGCACGGGTCGAGCCCGGCCCCGCGCGGCGCGCCGGGGCCGGCGGGTCAGACGAAGGCGCCGACCCCGGTGACGGCGCGGCCGACGATGAGGGTGTTGATCTCCCGGGTGCCCTCGTAGGAGTAGAGCGCCTCGGCGTCGGCGAAGTACCGGGCCACGTCGTTCTCCAGCAGGATCCCGTTGCCGCCCATGAGCTCGCGGGCGTACCCGACGGTCTCGCGCAGCCGGGTGGTGCAGAACGACTTGGCCAGGGCGGCGTGCTCGTCGAGGTAGACGCCCTGGTCCTGCAGCTGGGAGACCCGGATGGCCATGCCCAGGGAGGCGGTGACGTTGCCCAGCATCTTGGCCACCAGGTCCTGGATGAGCTGGAACCCGGCGATGGGCTGGCCGAACTGCTCGCGCTCCTGGGCGTAGGCCACGGCGTGCTCGTAGGCGCCGATCATGCAGCCGACCGCGGACCACGCGACGCTGCCGCGCGTCAGCCGCAGCACCTCGCCGGTGTCGGAGAACGAGTTCGCCCCGGCCAGGTGGTTCGCGTCGGGGATGCGGCAGCCGTCGAAGACGAGGTCGGCGTTCTGCACGGTGCGCAGCGAGATCTTGCCCTCGATCTTGGTGGCGGTGAAGCCGGGCGTGCCCTTCTCCACGACGAAGCCCTTGACGGAGTCGTCGTCGACGTCGCGGGCGTAGACCACGACCAGGTCGGCGAAGGTGCCGTTGCCGATCCAGCGCTTGCCGCCGTCGAGCACCCACTCGTCCCCGTCGCGCCGGGCAGTGGTCTCCAGCCCGCCCGCGACGTCGGAGCCGCCGTGGGGCTCGGTGAGGCCGAACGCCCCGACCAGGTCCAGGGCGTGCATGCCGGGCAGCCAGCGCTGCTTCTGCTCCTCCGAGCCCAGCAGCGCGATGCTGCCCATGGCCAGGCCGTTGTGGACGCCGAGGAACGTCGCCATCGAGGCGTCGACCCGGGCCACCTCCATGGTCAGCCAGCCGGTGAACAGGTTGGAGCCGGCCGGGTGCTCGTCGGTCTCGTGCGCGTTGCCCACCAGGCCCGCCTCGCGGAAGCCGGGCACCAGGTGGTGCGGGAACTCCGCCTTGGCCCAGTACTCGGTGACCTCGGGGGCCACGGTCTCGGTGAGCCAGGCCCGGGCGCGGAACACGGTGGCGAGCTCGTCCTCGCTGAGCAGCTGCTGGTAGCCGAGGAAGTCCCCGGGCAGCAGGTCCTTGGCCACCGCGTCCATCCCCGGGTCGACGATCGGGCCCGGGTCGCCGTCCTGCCCCGTGGCCAGCACGTCGGTGTCGGTGTCGGCGGCGCCGCCGCTGTCCGGTCCTCTGCTCATCGCGCACTCCCCGTCCGGGCCACGGCGTGGACATCGTCGGCCCGCCGGCGCTGCGACCTCTGCGGCCCATGGTGCCCCGGACAGGGGCCCGGTGGGGGCGGTGCCCCGGACAGGGGCCCGGTGGGGGCGGTGCAGGATGACGGCCGTGGTGGGGACCGGGGGGCTGGCGCTGCGCGCCGCGGGCACGGCCGACGTCGACGCGGTGGTGGCACTGGTGCAGTCCGCGTACCGCGGGGACCCCAGCCGCGCGGGCTGGACCACGGAGGCCGACCTGCTGGCCGGGCAGCGGACGGACGCCGAGGCGGTGGCCGCGGAGGTGGCCGACCCGGCGCTGACCGTGCTGCTGGCCGAGCGCGCCGGGACGCTGCTGGCCTGCGTCCAGGTGGCCGACCGCGGCGACGGCCTGGCCTACGTCGGCGGGTTCGCGGTGCGCCCCGGCGAGCAGGGCGCCGGGGTGGGCCGGGCCGTGCTGGCCGCCGCGGAGGAGCACGCGCGGGCCCGCGGGGCCGGGCGGGTGGAGATGACGGTCATCGCGCAGCGCACCGAGCTGATCGCCTGGTACGGCCGGCGCGGCTACGCCGCCACCGGGGAGACCCGGCCGTTCCCCTACGGCCAGGAGCGCTTCGGCGTGCCGCTCCGCGACGACCTCCACTTCGTGGTGCTGGCCAAGGACCTGCCCGGCGGCTGACGCCCGGGCGCGGCGCCCGGGGGCCTGCGGCCGGTAGGGTCGGCCCCCGACCACCCGCGGTGCGGGGCCACGACGGGCGAGACGGAGCAACCATGGGCATCGGTGCGGGCATCGTCCTCATCGCGATCGGCGCGATCCTGCGGTTCGCGCTCACCCCCGACGCCCAGGTCAACCCGGTCGTCAACCTCGGCGTCGTCGGCGTCATCCTCATGATCGTCGGCGTGCTCGGCGTCATCCTCGACCTGGCCGTGCTGATGCCCCGCCGGCGCCGCACGGTCGACGAGCCGCGCACGACCTACCAGCAGTACCCGGACGACCCCTACCGGCGGTAGGGCCTGCGGCCCTGGGTCCGAACGCTCCACCCCGGGTGCGGGGTCCCGTGTCCGGTCCCTGGTGACGAGGCGCACACCGCAGGCACGGCCGGTTTGCCCGAGCCCCGGCCGGGCTGCCTAGCGTCGCTCGCCATGCAGACGACCACCCGCACGTCCGACGCACGCCCCTCCCGCACCACGGCCCTGCGCCGCGGCGCCGCCCGTCTCGGCGCGGCCGCCGCGCTGAGCGCCGGAGCGCTGACCCTCGCCCCGGCCGTCGCCCAGGCGTCCACCGCGGCGACCCAGGGTGCGGTCGACGTGGCCCTGGCCCAGGTCGGCGACCCCTACGTCTACGGCGCCGCCGGCCCGGACACCTTCGACTGCTCCGGGCTGGTGCAGTACAGCTTCGGCCAGGTCGGGGTCGCCTCCCCGCGCACCACCGGCGACCTGCAGGGCTGGGGCACCCCCGTGGCCACGGACGCGCTGCAGCCGGGCGACCTGGTGTTCTCCTACGGCGGCGGCCACGTCGGGATGTACGTCGGCGACGGCAGCTGGGTCGACGCCCCCGACGTGGGGCAGACCGTCGAGGTCACCCCGGTCCCCTGGGCATCCGTGACCAGCGCGGTGCGCCCGCCGGTCTAGCCCGGGTCAGGCGAGGGCCTCGTCGGCCAGGTGCACGTAGTCGAACTCGACGGGCTGGTCGTTGATGCCCGCCTTGGGCGGCGCGATCCAGCCGGCGAACTTGCCCGCCTCGTACTCCGGCACCATCAAGGCCGCCACGGCGGCCCGGTCGGCCGCGGTCGGCAGCCACCCGTCCCGCGCCTCGTCCCACTCCGCGTCGCTCAGCACGCGTCCCTCGGGGCTGAGGTGGTGCCCGGAGTAGTTGCCGACGGCGCGGTTGAAGCCCTCGTGCGGCAGGTAGAGCCGCTCGGTGAGCCCCGCGTCCTCGAGGGCCTGGTTCCAGCGGCGCACGCCGTTCTCGCAGTCGGCCACGTACTCGTCGCGCAGGTCGGCGTTGAGCGCGGTCAGTGCCGGCACGGTCTCGGCCACGACCTCGCCGTCGACGACGCGGTTGACCTCCCGGGTGTCGCCGTGCAGCTCGTGGTCGTCCTTGCGGCGGGTCTCCATCCACCGGCCCTTGAGCCCGGCGGTGTAGTACGCGGCGACGTTGGTGGAGCGCTCGGAGCCGAACAGGTCCATCGACACGGAGAACTGGAAGTTCAGGTACTTCTGCACCACGTCGAGGGGGATCACACCGTCCGACGGCTCGGCCGGGCCGCCCTTCGCGGCCATCACCTCGGCGGTGCGCTCGACCACGCGCTGCACCCCGGTGGTGCCCACGAACATGTGGTGGGCCTCCTCCTTGAGCATGAACTCGCAGGTGCGGGCGAGCGGGTCGAACGCGGACTCCTTGAGCGTGCCCAGCTGGTACTTGCCGTCGCGGTCGGTGAAGTAGGTGAACATGAAGAACTGCAGCCAGTCGGTCGTCTCCTCGTTGAACGCGCCGAGGATGCGCGGGGAGTCGAGGTCGCCGGAGTTGCGCTTGAGCAGCTGCTCGGCCTCCTCGCGGCCCTCCCGGCCGAAGTAGGCCTGCAGCAGGTAGACCATCGCCCAGAGGTGGCGGCCCTCCTCGACGTTGACCTGGAACAGGTTGCGCATGTCGTACAACGACGGGGCGGTGGCGCCGAGGACGCGCTGCTGCTCGACCGACGCGGGCTCGGTGTCGCCCTGCACGGTGATCAGCCGCATCAGCTCGGCGCGGTACTCCCCCGGCACCTCCTGCCACGCGGGCTCGCCCTTGTGCTTGCCGAAGGCGATGGTGCGGTCGGGGTTGCGCTCGGCCAGGAAGATGCCCCAGCGGTACTCCTCCATCGGCACGTGGTCGAAGTGCGCCCAGCCGTCACGGCCCACGGCGATCGCGGTGCGCAGGTAGACGTCCTTCGTGGGCAGCGCCGGGCCCAGGGCCTTCCACCAGTCGAGGAACTTGGGCTGCCAGCTCTCCAACGCGCGCTGCAGCCGACGGTCGCCCGCGAGGTCCACGTTGTTGGGGATGCGCTCGCTGTAGTCGATGCGGCTCAGCGGGCCGGTGGGGGTGGGCGCGGCGCCCGTGCGCTCGGTGGTGGTCACGGCAGACCTCTCGTCGTCAGCGGGTGTCCTGGACCACTGTCTACACCTTGCACGATGCGGCAGCAACAGGTTGTAGAACGACGTCCGTGTGTGATTGCTGCACCCAGGACGCGAGGTTTCGTTCACAGCCCGGGCGGGGCACGCTGGCGGCCATGACCGACTGGAAGCACGACGGCGTGCGGGTCGTCCCCGCCGACGCCCTCGACGACCGCACCGCGCAGACCCCCGGCATGCACCGCGAGGCCGCGGTCACCGGCGAGCGCACGGGCTCGCAGAAGCTGTGGGCGGGCACGGTCACCATCCACCCCGGCGCGCAGACCGGGGCGCACCACCACGGCGAGCTCGAGAGCGTCATCTACGTGGTCAGCGGCCGGGCCCGGATGCGCTGGGGCGAGCAGCTCGAGTTCACCGCCGAGGCGGGGCCGGGCGGGTTCATCTTCGTGCCGCCGTGGGTGCCCCACCAGGAGATCAACGCCCTCGACGACGAGCCGCTGCGCTGCGTGCTCACCCGCAGCGGGCAGGAGCCGGTCGTGGTCAACCTCGACGTCGACGGGGTGGCCGACCCGGAGACGGTGGCCTGGGTCGACCCGCACCACCCGGCCTGACCCCGGCCGCACGAGCCGCCCGCGCGGTCGTCCCCGGTCCTAGCCTGGGGCCATGTGCCGGAACATCCGCGTCCTCCACAACTTCGAGCCCCCCGCGACGGACGACGAGGTCCACGCCGCGGCGCTGCAGTACGTCCGCAAGGTCAGCGGCGCCGCCAGGCCCTCGCAGGCCAACGCCGAGGCCTTCGACCGGGCCGTGGCGGCCGTGGCCGCCGCGTCCCGCGAGCTGCTCGACAGCCTCGTGACCACGGCCCCGCCGAAGGACCGCGCGGTCGAGGCGGCCAAGGCCCGCGAGCGCGCCGCCCTGCGCTACGCCTGACCGCCCTGCCGCCGGCGCGCTCGCAGCACCGCGTCCGGCACGTCGTGCGTCTTGCCCGTGTCGGGGTGGGTGCGTCGCCGCGGCCGGGTCTCGCAGACCTGCACCTCCCACCGCTCCGGGTCGAGCAGCGACGCGGCCTGCTCGGGGGTGAACGTCATGTCCTGCACCGGCGCCTGCGGGCCCCCGCCGTGCCCGTGGCCCTGCTCCCCGGCGGGGAACCAGTGCCCGACGAGCAGCAGCGTGCCGCCGGGCCGGACCGCCCGGGCGAGCCGGGTGAACAGCGCGTCGCGCGGCGCGGGCACCCAGTGGAAGTACTGCGCGGACACCAGGTCGTACTCGCCCGCCCCCGCGTCCCACTGCCCGAGGTCGGCCTGCTGGAGCTCGACCGTGAGGCCCTCGCGCTCGGCCTGCGCCGCGGCCCGGGCCAGCGCCACCGCCGAGATGTCGATGCCGGTGGTGTCCCACCCGCGCCCGGCGAGCCACAGCGCGTCGGCGCCCTCCCCGCAGCCGACGTCCAGCGCCCGGCCCGGGGCCAGGTCCGCCGCCTCCGCCACGAGCTGGGGGTTGGGCTCCCCGCTCCAGATGCTGTCGGCGGCGCCGTAGCGGTCCTCCCACGTCTGCCGGGCGAAGAAGTCCGCCGACTCCCGGGCCTGCTCGACGGCGCGGCGGCCGTCCTCGGCGACCAGGTCCCCGTGCACCGCCGCACCCGCCATGAGCCCCTGCCCGGCGGCGACCACCACCTGGGCCATCGGGTCGGTGACGTTGCCCGCCACCCACACCCCGGGCACCGCCGTGGCGCCGCGGGGGTCCGCGGGCACCCGCCGCGCCATCACGTGCTCCCCGGCGAGGACGTCCTCCACCTCGAGCCCGAGGGACTCCAGCAGCGCCGAGCGGGCGACGAACCGGGGGGCGACGACGAGCGCCTCTCGCGCGACGACCGTCCCGTCGGCCAGCCGCACCCCGGTGAGCGCGTCGCCGGTCACCTCGAGCTCGACGACCTCGCCGTCGACGACCCGCACCCCCAGGGCGAGCAGCGTCTCGGCGTCGGCGTCGGCGAGCGCGGGTCCGGTGTGGGTGAAGAGGGTGACGTCCGGCGTGAGCGCCCGGAACAGCTGCGCCTGGTGCACGGCCGCCGGCCCGGTGGCCAGGACGCCGACCGCCCGGCGCCGGACCTCCCAGCCGTGGCAGAAGGGGCAGTGCAGCACGTCGCGACCCCACCGCGCGGCCACCCCGGGCACGTCGGGCAGCTCGTCGACGAGCCCGGTGGTGACGACGAGCCGCCGGGCGAGGAGCACCTGCCCGGCCGCGGACACGGTGAACCCGTCGCCCGTGCGCTCGACCCCGTCGACCTCCGCGGTGAGCACCTGCCCGCCGTAGGAGGCGAGCTCGTCGCGGCCCCGGGCGAGGAGCTCGAGCGGCGGCACGCCCTCCTGGCCGAGCAGGTTGTGCGCCCCGTCCGCGGGGGCGTTGCGCGGCCGTCCCGCGTCGACGACCACCACCGAGCGCCGGGAGCGGGCCAGCGCCACCGCTGCCGCCAGCCCGGCCGGGCCACCGCCGACCACCACCACGTCCACCTGCTGCTGCGTCATGGGACCACCGTGGACCGCCCCCGGCGAACTTGACAAGTCCCGTTGCCGGAACGGCAAACTAGCCGAGTGGACGACGACGTGCTGGCGGCCGTGGGGCCGAGGCTGCGGGCCCTGCGCACCGAGCGGGGGGCCACCCTGGCCGAGCTGGCCGAGGCCACCGGCATCTCGGTGAGCACGCTGAGCCGGCTCGAGTCCGGCGGGCGCAAGCCGACCCTGGAGCTGCTGCTGCCGCTGTCCCGGGCGCACCAGGTGCCGCTCGACGAGCTGGTCGACGCGCCGCCGACGGGTGACCCGCGGCTGCACCCCCGCCCGGTGGTGCGCCACGGGCTGACGTTCCTGCCGCTGACCCGGCGCCCGGGCGGGCTGCAGGCCTACAAGATCGTCTACCCGGCGCGGTGGCCCAACGGTGCGGGTGCGGAGCCCGACCTGCGCACCCACGAGGGGTACGAGTGGCTCTACGTGCTCAACGGGCGGTTGCGCCTGCTGCTCGGCGAGCAGGACCTGGTGCTGCTGCCCGGGGAGGCCGTCGAGTTCGACACCCACGTCCCGCACTGGCTGGGCAACCCGTTCGACACCCCGGCCGAGGCGCTGGCGCTGTTCGGCAAGCAGGGCGAGCGGGCCCACGTGCGGGCGGCGCCGCGCCCGGCGGGCGAGGATGGGGACCATGGCTGACATCACCTTCTACTTCGACCCGGTGTGCCCCTTCGCGTGGATGACGTCGAAGTGGGTGCGCACGGTCCAGGCCCAGCGCGACTACACCGTGGAGTGGCGCTTCATCTCGCTGCGCCAGCTCAACGCGCACGTCGACTACGACGCGCAGTTCCCGCCGGACTACGAGGCCGGGCACACCGCCGGGCTGAAGCTGCTGCGGGTGGCGGCGCGGGTGCGCGCGGAGCACGGCGTCGACGCGGTGGGCGACTTCTACGCCGCGGCCGGGGCCCACGTGTTCGACGTCGACCCGGACGAGGCGGCGCTCGAGGACAAGGAGCACCGCGGCAGCCCCGAGTTCGCGGGGGCGATCCTGCGCGACGCCGGCCTGCCCACCGAGCTGTCCGACGCGCTCGAGGACGACTCCTGGGACGCGGAGATCCAGGCGTCGACGGACGAGGCGCTCTCGCTGACCGGCAACGACGTCGGCACCCCGATCATCCACTTCGAGCCGCCGGAGGGCGTCGCCTTCTTCGGCCCCGTCATCAGCCGGCTGCCGTCCGAGGCGCAGGCCGTCGAGCTGTGGGACCACGTCGTGGGCCTCGCACGCTTCCCCGGGTTCGCGGAGATGAAGCGGTCGCTGCGCGAGCTGCCGCAGCTGCGCGGGCTGGGCGTGGCGCCCGACGAGGTCGGGGTCAGCGAGGACTGGCACGGCGGCAGCCGCCGCCAGCACAAGTAGCGCCGGTCAGAAGAGGCGCGCGGCGGCGGGCTGCTCCAGGTCGAGCAGGGCACGCTTCGTCGCCACCCCGCCCGCGTACCCCGTCAGGCTGCCGTCGGCCCCGACGACCCGGTGGCACGGCACGACGATGCTGATCGGGTTGCGGCCGTTGGCGGTGCCCACGGCCTGGGCCGCCCCCGGGTCCCCCAGCGCGCGCGCCAGGTCGCCGTAGGTGCGGGTCTCGCCGTGGGGGATGGCACGCAGCAGCTCCCACACCCGCAGGTCGAACGGCGTCCCCACCGGGGCCAGGTCGAGCGTGAACACGGTGCGCTCCCCCGCGAAGTAATCGGCGAGCTGCGCGGCGACGTGCGCCGCGGCCGCGTCGTCGCGGACCCCCAGGTCCACCGAGGCGCGGCGGCGGTGCTGGGCCATCCACAGCCCGACGAGGGCCTCGCCGTCGAGCAGCACGGTCAGCGGGCCCACGGGCGAGTCGAGCACGGCGTGCGTCGGGTGGGCCACGGCCCCGATCGTGCCACGATGGGCCCGTGGCCGACTGGGACTTCTGCGTGGTCGGCGGCGGCATCGTCGGCCTGGCCACGGCGCGGGCGCTGCAGGCCCGCCGCCCGGGCGCGTCCGTGCTCGTGCTGGAGAAGGAGACCGGCCTGGCCGTCCACCAGACCGGGCACAACAGCGGGGTGATCCACTCCGGGCTGTACTACGAGCCGGGCAGCCTGAAGGCCCGGCTGTGCGTCGCCGGGGCGCGGGCGACGAAGGAGTTCTGCGCCGAGCACGCCATCCCGGTGCGCGAGCTGGGCAAGCTCGTCGTGGCGACCGACGCGGCCGAGGCCTCGCGGCTGGGCGCCCTCGCCGAGCGCGGCGCGGCGAACGGGGTGCGCACCGAGCCGCTCACCGCGGCGCAGCTGCGCGAGTGGGAGCCGGCCGTGGCGGGGGTGGCCGCGCTGCACGTCCCGGTCACGGCCAGCGTCGACTACGGGGCCGTCACCCGGGCCCTGCGCACCGACCTCGAGCACGGCGGCGGTCGCGTCGAGACCGGGGTCGCGGTCACCGGCCTCGACGAGCGCACCACCGAGGTCGTCGTCCGGGCCGGGGAGCGGTCGTGGACGGCCGGGCACCTCGTGGTCTGCGCCGGGCTGCAGGCCGACCGGCTCGCCAGGGCCGCCGGGGTGCGGACCGCGGCGCGGGTGGTGCCGTTCCGCGGCGAGTACTACCGGCTGCCGGAGCACCGGGCGGGCATCGTGTCCCGGCTGGTCTACCCGGTGCCGGACCCGTCGCTGCCGTTCCTGGGCGTGCACCTGACCCCGATGGTGGACGGCAGCACCACCGTCGGGCCCAACGCCGTGCTCGGCCTGGCCCGCGAGGGCTATCGCAAGGGCTCGGTCGACGCCCGGGACGTGCGCGAGATCCTCGGCTTCCCGGGCTTCTGGCGGGTGGCGCGCACCCACTGGCGCACCGGGGTCCGGGAGGTGCGGGGCTCGGCGTCGCGGCGGGCCTACCTGGCCGCGGCCCGGCGGTACTGCCCGGGCCTCGAGCTCGACGACCTGCTGCCGCAGGAGGCGGGCATCCGCGCGCAGGCGGTGCTGCCCGACGGGACGCTGGTGCACGACTTCCTGCTCGAGCGCACCCCCCGCAGCGTGCACGTGCTCAACGCGCCGTCGCCCGCGGCCACGTCCGCGCTGCCCATCGGCGAGGCCGTCGCCGACCGGCTGCTCGCGGCCTGACCCGCCCCCGGACCGAGCAGCCGGGCGCCGCACCAGGCAGGGTGGTGGTGATCACGTCGCACGACGCACACCCACGAGAGGAGCTCATCGATGAGCGAGTACCAGGTCGTCAACCCCGCCACGGGCGAGGTGGAGCGCGAGTACCCGACCGCCACGGACGAGCAGGTGTCGGACGTGCTGGCCCGCTCCGACGCGGCCTACCGCTCCTGGCGGCAGACGTCGAAGCAGGAGCGCACCGACCTGCTCAACAAGGTCGCGGACCTCTACGACGAGCGCAAGGTGGAGCTGGCCGAGATCATCGGCCGCGAGATGGGCAAGCCCACCAAGGAGGCCCTCGGCGAGCTGTGGCTGGTCTCCAGCATCTACCGCTACTACGCCGAGCAGGGCCCCGGCTTCCTCGCCGACGAGACCCTGTCCCCCGCGGCCGGCGGCACCGCCGTCATCCGCAAGGACCCGGTCGGCGCGCTGCTGGGGATCATGCCGTGGAACTTCCCCTACTACCAGGTGGCCCGGTTCGCGGCCCCGAACCTGATGATCGGCAACACGATCATCCTCAAGCACGCCCCGCAGTGCCCGGAGTCCGCGGCCGCCATCGAGCAGCTGTTCCACGACGCGGGACTGCCCGAGGACGCCTACCTCAACGTGTACGCGACCAACGACCAGGCCGCGACGATGATCGGCGACCCCCGCGTCGCCGGGGTCTCGGTGACCGGCTCGGAGCGGGCCGGCTCGGCCGTCGCCGCCATCGCGGGCCAGCACCTCAAGAAGTGCATCCTCGAGCTGGGCGGCTCGGACGCGTTCATCCTGCTCGACGCCGAGGACATGTCGCAGGCCGTGAAGATGGCCGTGCAGGGCCGGATGGGCAACGCGGGCCAGGCCTGCAACGCGGCCAAGCGGTTCATCGTCCTCGCCGACGTGTACGACGAGTTCGTCGAGCACTTCACCGCGGCCATGGGCTCGCTCACCCCGGGCAACCCGTCGGCCGAGGGCACCGACTTCGGCCCGCTGAGCTCGGAGGGCGCGGCGTCGACGCTGATGTCGCAGCTCGAGGACGCCAAGGACAAGGGCGCGACCGTGCGCACCGGCGGCAACCGGGTCGACGGCCCGGGCGCCTTCGTCGAGGCGACCGTGCTCACCGACGTCACCCCGGACATGCGGGCCTACTCCGAGGAGCTGTTCGGCCCCGCCGCGGTGGTCTACAAGGTGGCCGACGTCGGCGAGGCCGTGGAGCTGGCCAACAGCTCGGCGTTCGGCCTGGGCGGGGTGGTGTGGAGCGCGGACACCGCCAAGGCGCAGGACGTGGCCAGCATGCTCGACACCGGCATGGTGTGGATCAACAGCGCGCAGGGCAGCTGGGCGGACCTGCCGTTCGGCGGGACCAAGCGCTCCGGCGTCGGGCGTGAGCTCGGCCCCTACGGGATCGACGAGTTCGTCAACAAGAAGCTGATCTACACCCCGAAGGGCTGAGCCCCCGGCCGAGCCCCCGGCTCGGCACCGGCCGACGACCCCCGGATCGCGACGATCCGGGGGTCGTCCGCTGTCCGGTCTGCCAGGATCGTCCGCGTGCGCGCTCCCGTGAAGCTCCTGCCGCCCCGTCCACCGCGCCGGTCCACCACCCGGGCCGCCGCCGTGCTGCTGGCCCTCGCCGCCGCCGGGTGCAGCTCGACGGTGGACGGTGCGGCCACCCCCGTCGACGCGGGCGGTGCGGTGCCGCCCGGCCCGGTGGTCTACGGCGTCACCATCGGCGACGAGGCCCGCGCCCGCTTCGACCGCTTCGCCGACATGCGGACGTGGGACCCGTGCGCGCTGCTCGACCCGACGGTCCTGCAGGGCCTCGGCGAGGTCGAGTCGCAGACCTCGCGCACCGACTTCGACACCTGCTACGCCTACGCCACCCCGCCCGGGGCCGGGCGTCTCGACGAGTGGCGGGTGCGCCTCGAGCTGGACCCGTCCTTCTCCGACTACCGGCGCGAGGACGCGCCCACGCGCTCCATCGCGGGCACGCAGGTGCTGGTGCTGACGTCGTCCTCCTCGCCCGGGGAGTGCGACCTGGGCGTGCCGGTCGACGACGAGCGGGTGGTGGACCTGTCGGTCGACTGGTCCGGCTCGGGCCCGGCGCCCGCGCCCCCGTGCGACGCGGCGACGTCGCTGGTCGAGGCGATGGTGCCGATGCTGGCGAACCCGGTGCGCCGCGCGGAGGGTCGCTACCCGGTGGCGACCCCCATCGCGACGGCGGACCCGTGCGCGCCGATCGCCAGCTACACCGCGGAGGGCCGCGCGGTGCAGTGGGACATCGACGACGGCACCCTCACCCGCTGCACCTTCTCCCTCGGCAACGGCCGGGACGCCGCCGACCTCGACGTCGAGACCGGGGTCGAGTACACCGACTCCAGCCCGGGCCCCGACGAGACCCCGAGGACCATCGGCGGGTTCGACGCCACCGAGCGCGCGTCGACCTCGGGCAGCTCCTGCACCACGACCGTCCGGGGCCGCACGGAGGTGCCCGAGGGCGGCCGCGTGGAGTCCTCCACCGTCGTCGAGTCGATCACCGCGCGGGCCGACGACTGCACCCAGGCCAGCGACCTGGCCGAGCGGGCCGTGGCGACGATCGGCCTGCGCTGAGCCCGGCTCAGAGGGTGACGACGCGCAGCACGAGCACGACCAGCGACAGCACCGCGAGCCCGCCGGCGGGAGCGAGGTTGCCGGTGTCGTCAGCCCGGACGTGCGCGCCGGCGGCCAGGGCGAAGTAGGCGAGCACACCGACGGCGGCGACGACGCCGATCCACCCGACGAACAGCCCGACGACGAGGCCGAGCGCACCGACGATCTCGATCCCGGCCAGCACCGGGACCTGCTTGTCCTGCACGCCCACGCCGCGCAGGGTGGTCATGATCTGCTGCGACCGCGTCAGCTTGCCCGCGGCGGAGCCGGCCAGGGCGACGGTGAGCAGCAGGGCGAGGACGGCGGTGACGACGAACACGGGGTCTCCCGGGGTGGCGGTGGTCCGGTCGGCGGGCAGTGCTCGCCCGGCCGGTGTCGCTCGCTTTTCCAGAGCGACGCGGGCGAGGCTAGCACTGGGTAGCATGATCAGATGAGCGTCGACGAGGGTGTCGTGCCCGGGCCCGCCGACCGCGACCCACGGGCGTGCGACGGCGCCCTCGAGCGGGCGTTCGGCTTCCTCGGCAAGCGGTGGAACGGGGTGCTGCTGGCGACGTTGCTGGCGGGGCCGCTGGGCTTCGCCGACCTGCGCCGCGCCGTCGCGGGCATCAGCGACTCCGTGCTCTCCGAGCGGCTCTCCGAGCTGGGCCGGGCCGGCCTGGTGGTACGCCGGGTCGACCCGGGCCCGCCGGTGGCCGTGGCCTACTCGCTGACCGGCGCCGGGCACGCCCTGCTGCCGTCGATCGAGGCGCTGACGGCCTGGTCGCGCGCCCACCTGCCCGAGCAGGGTTGCCCGGCGCCGGCCTGACGTCGGGCCGGGCAGCACCACGCGCCCGGGCCGGGCGCCCGGGCCCACGCGGTCAGGCCCAGGCCAGCACCTCGTCCTCGGCCAGCCGCGGCATCCGGTCGCGGTAGGCGCCCTCACCGGGGTGGCCGAGGTTGACCACCAGGACGGAGCGCCAGCGGCCGTCGGGGAAGAACTCGGCGTCGAGCGCGTCGGCGTCGAACCCGCCCATCGGGCCGGTGGCCAGGCCCTGCGCCCGGGCCGCGAGGATCAGGTAGGCGGCCTGCAGGGTGGCGTTCGTGCGTGCGGTGGCCAGACGCCCCTCGGTGTCGAGCTCGAGGCCCGCCACCCGGTCGGCCATCGGCGGCATCACGGTGGGGATGAGCTCGTGGAAGCGGGTGTCCATGGCCAGCACGGCGGTGACCGGGGCGGAGGCGGTCTTCTCCCGGTTGCCCTCGGCCATGGCCGGCAGCAGCCGGGCCTTGCCGTCCGGCGTGCGGACGAAGAGCACGCGCAGCGGCTGGAAGTTCGCCGCGGTGGGTGCCCAGCGGGCCAGCTCCCAGACCGCGCGCAGCTCGTCGTCACCCACCGGGGTGTCGGCGAACGTGCCGGCCGTCCGCGCCTCGGTGAACAGGGCGCGGCGACCGGCGTCGTCGAGGGTGGGCAGGGTCGGCAGGTCCAGCACGTCCGTCATGTCGCTCGTTCTCCCGGTGCCGCTCGTGTTTCCGTAGTCGCACGGGTCAACGGAGCGCCCCGGGGAGTCATTCCCGGGCTCAGCTGGTGAGCTTGAAGCCGACCTTGAGGTAGACCTGGAAGTGCGCCACCTGGCCGCCCTCGATGTGCCCCCGGGTCTGGGTGACCTCGAACCAGTCGAGCTCCTCGAGGCTCTCCGAGGCACGGGCTACGCCGGTCTTGATGGCGTCGCTGATGGACTCGGTGGAGGTGCCGACGATCTCGACGACGCGGTAGGTGTTGTCGCTCACGGGGTCCTGCTTCCTGCTCGGGTCTGCGGTCGACCCACGCTAGCGCCCGGCGCCGCGCGGGGCCGGGCGCCCGGGCAGGATCACCGCCGTGGTCTACGACGTCGCGCGCGTGCGCTCCTGGTTCCCCGCCCTCGCCTCCGGCACGGCGTTCTTCGACGGCCCGGGGGGCTCGCAGGTGCCCACCCGGGTGGCCGAGGCGGTGGCCGGCACGCTGACCGCCGGCCTGGCCAACCGCGGCCGGGTCACCGCCGGTGAGCGGGCCGCCGACGCCGTGGTGCTGGCCGCGCGCGACGCCGTGGCCGACCTCACCGGCGGCGAGGCGGGCGGCGTGGTGTTCGGCCGGTCGATGACGGCGCTGACCTACGACCTGGCCCGCACCCTGGCCCGCGGCTGGGGCCCGGGCGACGAGGTGGTGGTGACGCGGCTGGACCACGACGCCAACATCCGGCCGTGGGTGCAGGCGGCCGAGCGTGCCGGGGCGACCGTGCGGTGGGTGGACTTCGACCGCGACACCGCCGAGCTCACCGTCGACGACGTCCGCGCCGTGCTCTCCGAGCGGACGCGGCTGGTCGCGCTCACCGGCGCGTCGAACCTGCTGGGCACGCGCCCGGACGTGGCGGCCGTCGCCGACGCGGTGCACGAGGTCGGCGCGCTGCTGCACCTCGACGCGGTGCACCTGGCCCCGCACGCCCCGCTGGACCTGGTGGCGCTGGGGGCGGACGTGCTGGCCTGCTCGCCGTACAAGTTCTTCGGCCCGCACCTGGGCGTGCAGGTCGCGGCCCCGTCGTTCTGGCAGGCCCTGGCCCCGGACAAGCTGGCGCCGTCGTCCGACGCCGTGCCGGAGCGCTTCGAGCTCGGCACGCTGCCCTACGAGCTGCTGGCGGGGACCACAGCGGCGGTGGACGTCATCGCCGACCTCTCCCCCGACGCGACCGGGACCCGGCGGGAGCGGGTGCTGGCCTCGATGGCGGCGGCGGAGGCGCACGAGGACGCGCTGCTGCGCCGGCTGCTCGACGGGCTGGCGGGGATGGAGCGGGTGACGGTGCACGGCCGGCCCGCGCACCGCACGCCCACCGTGCTGCTGACGGTGGCCGGTCTGACCGGGGCGGAGGTGCACGCCGCGCTGGCCGCGCTGGACGTCAACGCCCCCGCGTCGAGCTTCTACGCCCTCGAGGCGTCGCGGTGGATCGGCCTGGGCGACGCCGGCGGGGTGCGGGCGGGGCTCGCTCCGTACACGTCCGCCGACGACGTGGACCGGCTGCTGGCGGGCCTGGCCGGGATGCTCGCGTGAGGCGGCCGGTCGGGGGTCGCCGGGTGCTGGTGACGGGCGCGTCGCGCGGCATCGGGGCGGCCGTGGCCCGGGCGTTCGCCGCGGTGGGCGACGTGGTGGCGGTGCACTGCGGCCGTGACCTCGACGCCGCCCGGGCGGTGGCTGCGGCCCTGCCCAATGAGGGCCACCTCGTGGTGCGGGCCGATCTCGCCGACCCGGACGCGGTGGCGCGGTGCGTGGCCGAGGCCGTCGACGGCCTGGGCGGGCTCGACGTGCTGGTGAACAACGCGGGGATCTTCACCGCGCACCCGGTGCTGACGTCGACCTACGACGAGTGGCAGCAGGGGTGGGCGTCGACGTTGGGGGTGAACCTGGTCGGGGCGGCGAACGCGACGTTCTGCGCGGTGCCGCACCTCGTCGCTGCCGGGGGCGGAGCCGTGGTCAACGTCGGCAGCCGGGGGGCGTACCGGGGCGAGCCGGAGTGCCCGGGCTACGGCGCGTCCAAGGCGGGGCTGCACGCGATGGGCCAGTCGCTGGCGCTCGCCCTGGCCCCGCAGGGCATCACCGTGGCGTCGGTGGCGCCCGGGTTCGTGGAGACGGACATGGCCGCGGAGCTGCTCGACGGCCCCCGCGGGGACGGCATCCGGGGGCAGTCCCCGTTCGGCCGGGTCGCCCGCGCCGAGGAGGTCGCCGCGGCGGTGCTGTGGCTCGCGTCGCCGGAGGCGTCGTTCTCCTCCGGCGCCGTGCTCGACGTCAACGGCGCGTCCCACCTGCGCTGAGCGCTCCGGCGCCTAGTCGTCGACCTCGACCCCGTGGCGGGTGGCCAGCTCGGCCAGCCCGTCGTCGTACCCCTGCCCCACGACGCGCGCTCGCCACGCGTCTCGCCTGAGGTAGATCTCGGCGAGCACCATCGTGCGCTCGGTGGTCCCGGCGTCCAGCGTTGACGTCAGCTCGCCGCCGACCGCCGAGTCCAGCTGGACCTCGACCGCGCCGACGTCCCCGAAAGCGCGGCCGTCGTTGACGACCGCGGCCACCACGATGCGAGCGCAGTCGGGACGGAGCCGGTCGAGGTCGATGCGCACGCTCTGCTCGCTGGTCCCGTCCTCGGCCAGCTCGACAGCACCGTCCTCGGTGGTCGGTGAGTGGTAGAAGACCAGGTCGTCGTCCGAGCTGACCTGCTCGTCGGCGTCGAGGAGGAGGGCCACGACGTCGATCTCGTCCGTGGCGTCGTCGGACGCTCGCCACGACGCGGTGACGGTGAACGTCCGGAGGTCCCGTGGGAGGTCGACGACCTGGCCGCGGACCAGGACGGGCGGAGCGCCCGTCCCCCTGGCCCGGGCCTGTGCGGGGGGTGCCGCGAGGTCGGGCAGCCGCACCGCGGGAACCCCGTGCTCGCGGGCGCGGGCGACGCGGGCGTCCCGCTCACCGCCCGGGAGCAGCAGGAGGTGCGTGACCGACGCCGTCAGGTTGATGGCGGCCGCGGCGCCCGCCGCGCCCACCTCGTCGCGTGCCGCGCGAGCGTCGGCATGGGTGCCGCCGACGACCAGGACCCGTTGCCCAGCCCACGGCCCGGTCGCTACGGGGGTCGACCGGGGTCTCTCGACGACCGTCACCTCGGTGCCCGCCGGGCGAGGTCCACCGCGGGTGGTGTCCCGGGGCCGGCCCGGCGCGACCGCTGCGAGCAGCGATGACACGAGCGCCTCGGCCACGACCGGCACACCGTCTCGCCGGGCTCGGCGTGCCTTGGCCGTGGTCGCGTGGGGATCGTTGCTCACCAGCAGCGAGGTGTGGCGGCTGACGGAGTTCGCCACGTCCAGGCCTGCCTGCTGGAGCTTCTCCGCGAGCACCTCCCGTCCGCAGGACACCGGCCCGGTGATGACGACGACCATCCCCTGCACCAGGTGGCCTCCCGGCTGCAGGCGGCCGGGGTTCTCCCACGGACACGGCACCCTCACCACACGGGGTGGGCGCGCAGGCGGCTCCGTGCGCCGTCTCACGTCGACGACCGGAAGGGGCATCTCGAGCTCCCCGGCCAGCACGAGGGTCCGGTGGAAGACACCGACGAGCACTCGTGCGTCGTCCTCGGCGTCGTGGGCCCGTCGCCGCTGCACGCCCCAGTGCGCCGCGAGGGTGCCCAGGCGGTAGTCGGCGACGGGCAGGCCGAGGCGCCGGGACAGCGTCAACGTGCACAGCCTGGTGGGTGCCGCGAGGACCGCGCCGCAACGCTGGGCCTCGGCGGAGAGGAAGCCGTGGTCGAAGGCGGCGTTGTGGGCGACCAGCACGCGCCCTTCGAGCAGCTCCTGGACGCGCGGCAGCACGTCGGCGAAGCGGGGGGACCCGGCCAGACGCTGCCGCGTCAGTCCGTGGATGTGCACCGGTCCGGGGTCGCACCCCGGGTCCAGCAGGGTCGTGAACGTCTGCTCGTGTCGACCGTCCCGGTCGAGCGTCATCACGGCGAGGCTGAGGACGCGATCGCCCGCACTGGACACGCCGGACGTCTCGACGTCGACCACCGCCCAGCTGTGACCGGTCCGCGGGAACGGGGGAAGTGCCGGGGTGCGGGAGAACCAAGCCATGGCGTGGCAGTGTGCCAGTCCCGTACGACGGCTTTGACCGATTCCGGGTCGTCCGACCACGACCCCTCACACCGCCGCCGGCACGTCCCGGCGGGCGTGACTGGGTCTCGGTTCTCGGCGGGGGTCGACCCAGGCCGGTGGGGTGAACCACGGGTGCCGGTCCTCGCCGATCGTGACCTCCCAGCCGCGGTGGTGGACCGCCCGGTGGTGGTGCCCGCACAGCAGCGCCAGGTTGTGCAGCGCGGTCACCCCGCCGTCGGCCCAGTGCACGACGTGGTGGGCGTGGGTCCACGAGGACGGCCGCCCGCACCCGGGGAAGGCGCAGCCGCGGTCCCGGGCGACCAGGGCCCGGCGCAGCCCACCGGTGACGAGCCGGGTGGAGCGACCCACGTCCAGCGGGGCGAGCTCGGCGTCGAGGCTCACGGGGGTGACCTCGGCGTCGCAGCACCACCGGCGGGCGGCCGCGTCGCTGACCGCCCCGAGGTGGGCGAGCTGCGGGAGCGGGCGCGAGGGGTCGGCGGCGGCACCGTGCACGAGCCGCTCGGCGTCGACCGTCAGGGTGACGTGCGGCCGCACGCAGCCCTCCGTGCCGAGCCGCCCTCCGCCGAGGGCCCGGGAGGCCAGCTCGACGAGCGCGTCCGCGGCGCGGCGGGGAGAGGTACGGGGGTCGGGCGTGCCGTCCGCCGCCGGGTCCGGGGCGGCCAGCGGGGACAGGGCTGCCAGCACGGCCTCCGCCCCCTCGGTGTCGAGCAGGCCGCTGAGCCGCACCATGCCGTTCACGGGCGCACGGCTGATGCGCAGCTCGCGGCGCTCCACCGCCCGCTCCTCGGCGTCCTCCAGGGAGTCGACCTGCGCGCGGGCCAGCATCTCCAGGCCGGTGCGGCGGACCGCGAGCGGGTCGTCCACGGCGGCGGTGGCGAGCAGCGCCTGCTGGCACGCGTCCCGGGTCTCCCCGGCGTCGTCCACCTCCGGCAGCGCGTCGAGCGCGGCCACCACCTCGCGGGCGTGGTCGACGGAGACCGCCCCGCGGTCCAGCTCGGCCGCCGTGTCGGGCACCCGGGTCAGCGCCCGGGCCAGCTCGACCAGGTTCGCCGAGAGCCCGGTGCTGGTCCGGGTGGCGCCGGCGTACCAGCGGGCGGTGGACGCGGCCCCGGTCGCCGTGCCGGCCCCACGCCGGTCGACGTCGGCCAGCAGGCGGAGCCGAAGTGCCTCGGCCGCCCGGAGGTGGGTGGTGAGCTCGACGACCGCGGAGCGCAGCTCCTCCTCGCCCAGGCGCCACGGCTCGACCCCGCTCGGGTCGGTCAGCGCCTCGACGATCTCCACACCCAGGACACTAGGACGCACCCCCGACAGTTCCTGCTGCCCAACGCGTTCGAGGACGGTCGCATCGCAGGAAGTGGGCGAAACGCGGCCCGGGACGGCGATCAAACGCGCGAAGTGGGCGAAGCGCGAGGAGGGGCGGCGTGCAGCCGCGGGACGTGGGCGAAACGCGGGGAGGGCGGCCGGTGCGACCGTCCTAGCGGGATTGCTCCGTGGGGCGGACGAGGATCTCGTTGACCGCGGTGGTGGCGCGGCGCGAGGCCATGTAGACGACCGCGTCCGCGATCTCCTCGGCCTCCAGCACCAGGTGCGCCTCGGTCGGCAGCTCCCCGGTCGGGCCGCCGCCCTCGGTCAGCTCGGTGCGCACCAGGCCGGGCTCGACGAGCCCCACCCGCACGTGCGCCTCGGCGAGCTCCTGGCGCAGCGAGTCGCTGAACGCGCCCACGGCGTGCTTGGTGGCGGCGTAGACGTTGTTCACCGGGGACGTCCGCCGGCCCGCGACGGAGCTGACGGTGACCACGTCGGCCACCCCGCGCGGGCCCTGCGCCGCGGCCAGCAGGTGCGGCAGCGCGGCGTGGGTGGTGGTGAGCACGCCCAAGACGTTGACCTCGACCATCCGGCGCCAGTCTTCGAGCGCGGCGTCGCGGGCCCGCCCGAAGCGGCCCCAGCCGGCGTTGTTCACCAGCACGTCGAGCGAGCCGGCCTGCTCGACGACGGCGTCGAGCGCCGCGCGCACCCCGTCGGCGTCGGTGACGTCGACCTGCTCGACGAGCACCGTGGCCCCGCCGTCGCGCAGCGAGCCCGCCAGGGCGTCCAGCCGGTCCCGCCGGCGGGCGAGCAGGGCGACGGTCGCGCCCTGCTCGGCCGCGGCGTGCGCCGTCGCCTCACCGATGCCGCTGGAGGCACCGGTGACGACGACGGTCGCGCCGGCCAGCCCAGAGGCCGCCAGGCTCACGAGAAGTCGAGCACGATCCGGCCCCGCACCCCGCCGCCGGCGAGGAGGCGGTGGGCGTCGGCGGCCTGCTCGGCCGGGAACACCTGGGCCACCCGCAGCGTCAGCACGCCGTCCTCGACTTGCTGGCGCAGCCGGTCGAGCTCCTCGGTCCGGTCGACCGCGCTGAACACCCACACCGGGTGCACCGAGATGCCGCGGTCGGCCGGGCCGTCCCAGCCGCGGATGGTGGCCAGTGCGCCGCCGTCCTTGATGGCGGCCAGGGTGGCCTCGGTCTGCACGGAGCCGTCGGCGAGGCCGTCGACGCCGTCGGGGACCACGGCCCGGATGTTCGCGGCCACGTCGTCCCCGCGACGGACCACCTCGTCGGCGCCGAGCGAGCGCACGAGCTCCTCGTCCTCCTCCGACGAGTCGGCGACCACGCGCAGCCCGTCGGCCTTGGCCAGCTGCACGACGTAGCCGCCGAAGGACCCGGCCGCGCCGGTGACGGCGATGGTGCCGCCGGCGGGCACGGCGAGGGCGTCGATCGCGAGGCGGGCGGTGAGGGCGTTCATCAGCAGGGTGGACGCGGCGGCGTCGTCGGCCCCGGCCGGCGCGGGCACCACCTGCTCGGCGGGGAGCACGATCTCGTCGCGGTAGGCACCCCCGGTCTCGGTGCGCGGCGACACGATGGCCACGACCCGGTCCCCCTCAGCGAGCCGGTCGACCCCGGCCCCGACGGCGCTGACGACACCCGCGGCGTCCATGCCGGGGATGAACGGACCCTCCGGCGTGTCCTGGCCCTGGTGGTAGGCCCCGCGGATGTAGGCGGTGTCGGTGGGGTTGACGGTGGCCGCGAGCACCCGCACCTTCACCTGGCCCACCCCGGGCTCCGTCTGGGGCAGGTCGAGCACCTGCAGGTCGTTCTCGTCTCCGAACTCGGTCACTCCGATGGCACGCATGCTTCGCACAACCTCCCCGGGCCGGGTCGTTGTTCCACCGCCGGGGTCGCGTGTGCGACCCGCCGGCCGCCGGTGCGTCCGGTTCGTCCGGGTCCGTCACACGACGGACACCTGCGGGGCGCCGCCAGCCTCTACCGTCACCGCGTTCCGCCCGACACCGAGCAGATCCGAGGCGCCCATGGTCAGCACCACCCGGCAGACGGTCACGGCCGACGTCCGCGCCGACGAGTACGGCACGTCCCTGGTCACCGTCGAGCCCGGCGGGGCCGAGATGGTGCCCCCGGACCAGCGCCACGGCTCCCCGCTGCACCTGCTGTGGACGTGGCTCTCCCCCAACCTGGAGTTCGCCACCGTCTTCCTGGGCGTGCTGGCCACCCAGATCGTCGGGCTGTCGTTCTGGCAGGCCGTCGGGGCGATCGTGCTGGGCACCGGGCTGGGCTCGCTGAGCCACGGCGTGCTCTCCAGCCGCGGCCCCGCGTTCGGCGTGCCGCAGATGGTGCTCAGCCGCATCGCGTTCGGCTACCGCGGCAACGCGCTGCCCGCCGGGCTCAACGCCCTGGTGGCGGGCATCGGGTGGTTCGCCGTGAACTCGGTGTCCGGGGCCTTCGCGCTGAGCTCGCTGACCGGCATGCCGTCCTGGGTGGGCCTGCTCATCGTCGTGGCGCTGCAGCTGGTGGTCGCCTTCTTCGGCCACAACCTGGTGCAGGCCTTCGAGCGCTACGCCCTGCCGTTCCTCGGCGTGGTCTTCCTGGCCGCCTGCATCTCCACGTTCACCCAGGCCGACTACTCGGGCCCGGCCGCCCAGGGCACCGGCGCCGGGGTCGGCGGCTTCCTCGTCATCGTCGGGGCCACCTTCGGCTACGCCGCGGGCTGGAACCCCTACGCGGCGGACTACACCCGCTACCTGCCCACCACGGTCTCCGGCAAGCTCGCCGGCCTGTACGCGGGGCTCGGCGTCTTCGTCTCCTGCGTGCTGCTGGAGACCGCCGGGGCCGCCTCGGTCGCCATCGTCGGCGGCTCGCCCGAGGCGAACCCCACCACCGCCTTCACCGACCACCTCGGCGGGTTCCTGGGGGCACTCACGCTGCTCGCCATCGCGCTCGGCGCCGTCTCGGCCAACGCGCTGAACATCTACTCGGGGGCGCTGTCCTTCACCGCCATCGGCATCTCGCTGCCGGTCAAGCAGGCCCGCGCGGTGACGGCGCTGGTGTTCGGGGCCGTCGGCCTGGTGCTGGCCCTGTTCGGGCTGCGCGACGCGGGGGCGTCCTACGAGGGCTTCCTGCTCGTCATCAGCTACTGGATCGGCCCGTGGCTGGGCGTGTACTTCACCGACTGGTTCCTGCGCCGCGGCCACCGGGTCGACGGGTTCCTGTTCGACACCCGTCGCAGCCCCCACGCGGGCTGGGTGGCGATGCTGGTCGGCATCGCGCTGTCGGTGCTGCTGTTCAGCGCCGAGCAGGACTTCACCGGCCTCGTCGCCGGCGCGGTGCCCGCCATCGGGGACATCACGTTCTTCGTCGGGTTCCTCGTCGCGGGCGGGCTCTACGCGGTGCTCTTCGCCCGCCAGCGCACCCGCGAGCCGGAGGACTCGGTGCTGGTCACGCCAGGAAGCTGACCTCGGACTCCACCCCGGCCACGGTGACGGTGGTGCGGGCGGGCTCGGTGCGTGCGAGCACCCGGCCCGCCCGCAGCACCAGCCGCCGCGGCCGCTGCAGCCGCAGCGCGTCGACGGCGGTGGGCGCCTCGTGGACGACCAGGTCGGCGGGGTCGCCGGGGCGCAGCCGGTTCTCGGGCCGGCCCAGGACGCGCGCCGGGTCGGTGGTGACCATCTCGAGCAGCCGGGGCAGCTCGTCGGCCCCGGAGAGGTGCGCGGTGTGGGCGAGGACGAACGCGCCCTGCACCGGGTCACCCGTGCCCAGCGGGTACCACGGGTCCATCACCGAGTCGTGACCGACGGCGACGGTGACCCCCGCGGCCTGCAGCTCCTTGACCCGGGTGACGCCGCGGCGGACGGGGCCGGTGTCGAAGCGGCCCTGCAGCACCGCGTTGTCCAGCGGGTTGGTGACGACGTGGAGCCCGGCGCGGGCCACGGTCGTGATCAGCCGGTTGGCGTAGGCCGCGCCGTAGGAGCCCATGGCCGTGGTGTGGGAGGCGGTGACCCGGCCGGCCATGCCCCGGCGGATCGTCTCCGCGGCGAGCACCTCGACGAAGCGGGAGTGCTCGTCGTCGGTCTCGTCGCAGTGCACGTCCACGGCCAGCCCGCGCTCGTCGGCCAGGGCCATCAGCCAACGGACGGACTCGACGCCGTCCTCGCGGGTGAGCTCGAAGTGCGGGATGCCCCCGACGACGTCCGCCCCGAGGTCGCAGGCGCGGGTCATGAGCTCGCGACCCTCGGACCCCGCGCTGCCGTGGGAGAGGATCCCCTGCTGCGGGAACGCGACCAGCTGCAGGTCGACCACCCCGCGCCACCGCTCGCGCAGCTCGACCAGGGCTCGCAGCGCGGTCAGCTGCGGGTCGCACACGTCGACGTGGCTGCGCACCGCCTGCACCCCGTGGGCCAGCTGCCAGCGCAGCACGGTGTCGGCGCGGGTGAGCACGTCGTCGTGGGTGAGGTCGCGGACCCGGTCGGCCCACACCGCGATGCCCTCGAACAGCGAGCCGGACACGTTGCGCCGCGGCTGGCCGACGGTGAGCACCGCGTCGAGGTGCAGGTGCGGCTCGACCAGCGGCGTGGTGACGTAGCGCCCGCCCAGGTCGACCGTCTCGCGGGCCTGCTGCCCCGTCGGGTCGACGAGGACGCCGCCGTCGACGGCGAGGTCCACCGGGGCGTCCGCCCCGGGCAGGACGGCGTCGCGCAGCAGCAGGTCGATCACGGCGTGCTGGTCCCTTCGGCGCCGGTCCCCTCGGCGACCGCCTTGATCGCGGCCAGGGTGGCGGGGATGCCGTCGTGCGCGGCCTGCGTGCGGTTCTCGATCTCGCGCTCCGCGTCGTCGCCGTAGCGCTGCCGGAACATCGCGAGCCCGTCGGGCAGGAACTGCCAGTGCTCGGTCAGCTCGGTGCGGCCGTCACCGGCCGGGGCCATCGTGTAGGCCCAGCGCACCAGGTTGCCGCCGACCTGCCACGCGAACTCGCGGCCGGGCTCGGCGGCCACGACCTGCGAGCGGGTCTCCCAGGTGCGGCCCGGCACCTCGTTGCGCCCCGAGAACCACGCGCCCACCTCGGGGCCGGCACCCTCGTCCCACCAGCACTCCCGGCAGATCGGGCTCCACTCGCCGGTGCGGGTGACGTCGGAGACCAGGGCGTAGAGCTGCTCCGGGGTGGTGTCGACGACGACGGAGCCGGACTTCGGGGCGGGATCCATGGCCCGAGCCTGGCAGACGGCCCCCGCCCGCGGGGCTGGGACTACCGTCGGGTCGTGGCCGACCTGCTCCCGCCGGCCTCCTCCCCCGGCGCTGACCTCCCGGTCCGGGCGGCGCTGCCCGAGCTGGTCGCCGCCGTCCGCCAGCACGGCACCGCGGTGCTCGTCGCCCCTCCCGGCTCCGGCAAGACCTCGCTGCTGCCCCTCGGGCTGGCCGACGCCGTGGCGGGCACCGTGCTCGTGGCCGAGCCGCGGCGGCTGGTGACCCGGGCCGCGGCGACCCGGCTGGCCGCGCTGCTCGGGGAGCAGCCGGGCCGGCGCGTCGGGTACGCCATGCGCGGCGAGCGGGTGCCCGGCTCGCGGGTGGAGGTGGTGACGACGGGCCTGCTGCTGGCCCGGCTGCAGCGCGACCCGGAGCTGCCCGGGGTGGGCGCGGTGGTGCTCGACGAGGTCCACGAGCGCCACCTCGACGCCGACCTCGCCCTGGCCTTCACCGTCGACGTCCGGGCCACGCTGCGCGAGGACCTGCTGCTCGTCGCCACCTCGGCCACCCCGGACACCGAGCGCCTGGCCCGGGTGCTGGGCGGCGCCCCGGTGGTGACGGCGCGGACCCCCACCCACCCGCTGGGGGTGGTGTGGGCACCCCCGCCGTTGCCGCTGCCGCTGCTGGCCGACGCCCGGGTCGACCCGCGGCTGCTCACCCACGTGGCCGATACCGTCCGACGTGGACTGTCCGAGACGGACGGTGACGTGCTGGTGTTCCTGCCCGGGGAGGCCGAGATCCGTGCCGTCACCGGGCGGCTGCGGGGCGTGGACGCCGACGTGCTGCCGCTGTACGGCCGACTCGCCGGCGCCGAGCAGGACGCCGCTCTGCGGGAGGGACCGCGGCGCCGGGTGGTGCTGGCGACGTCGGTGGCGGAGAGCTCGCTGACGGTCCCCGGGGTGCGGGTGGTGGTGGACGCCGGCCTGGCCCGGGCGCCGCGCACCGACCACCGCCGCGGGCTGGCCGCACTGGTGACGACGACGGTGTCGCAGGCCTCGGCCACGCAGCGGGCCGGCCGCGCCGCGCGGCAGGGCCCGGGGCGGGTGTACCGGTGCTGGTCGGAGGCGGCCCACGCCCACCTCGACGCCCACACCCCGCCCGAGATCGCCACCGCCGACCTGGCCGGTTTCGCCCTGGCCACCGCCGTGTGGGGTGGGGACGACCTCGCCCTGCTCGACCCGCCGCCCGCCGCGGGAATGGCTGCGGCGCAACACCTCCTGGCGACCCTCGGGGCGACCGCCGGGGGCACCGTCACCCCGCGGGGGCGGGCGATGGCCGGCCTCGGCGTGCACCCGCGACTGGCCCGCGCCCTGCTCGACGGGGCCGACCGGGTGGGGCCGCAGGTGGCCCGCGAGGTGGTGGCTCTGCTCTCCGACGACGGCCTCGCCGGCCGCGACGACGACCTCGTCGCCCGGTGGCGCGCGCTGCGCCGCGGCACCGACCCGGCGGCGACGGCCCGGTGGCGCGCGGAGGTCCGCCGGCTGGGTCGCGGCGGGCCCCGCGCCGCAGGCCCCTCGAACGTCGACGACGACCTCGCCGTCGGCACCGTGGTGGCGCTCGCCCACCCCGACCGGGTCGCCCGGGCGCGCGGCGACGGCGCGACCGACTACCTCATGGCCGGCGGCACCGGGGCCGTCCTCGACCCGGGATCCGCGCTGCGGGGCCGGGACTGGCTGGCCGTCGCGGTCGCCGACCGGCCCGCCGGCCGGGCGTCCGCCCGCATCCGCTCCGCGGCACCGCTCGACGAGGCCACGGCCCGCGACGTCATCGGCACCCGCACCGACGACGAGGTCACCTGGACCGACGGCGCCGTCGTCGCCCGCCGCCGGGAGCGCCTCGGCGCGGTGGTGCTGACCGAGACACCGCTGCGCGACCCCGATCCGGCCGCGGTCGCCGCCGCGGTGCGCGCGGGCCTGCAGCGCGACGGGCTCGGGGTGCTGCGCTGGACGCCGGCCGCACGGACCCTGCGGGCCCGGCTCGCCTTCTGCCACCGCCACCTGGGCGCCCCGTGGCCCGACGTGTCCGACCCCGCGCTGCTGGCGGGGCTCGACACCTGGCTCGACGTGGGCCGGGTGCGTCGGGGCGCCGACCTGGCCCGCCTCGACGTGGCCGCCGGGCTGCGCACGCTGCTGCCGTGGCCCGCCGCGGCGCGGCTCGACGAGCTGGCCCCGGAGCGGCTGGCCGTGCCCACGGGGCACACCGCGGCGCTCGACTACTCCGACCCGGACGCCCCGGTGCTGGCGCTGCGGGTGCAGGAGGCGTTCGGCTGGACGGCGTCCCCGCGGCTGGCCGACGGCCGGGTGCCCGTGGTGCTGCACCTGCTCTCCCCCGCGTCGCGGCCGGTGGCGGTCACGGCGGACCTGGCCAGCTTCTGGGCGCAGGGCTACCCGCAGGTGCGGGCGGACCTGCGGGGCCGGTACCCGCGGCACCCGTGGCCGGAGGACCCGCTGGCCGCGGCCCCCACCCGGCGCGCGGCGCCCCGGCGGCGGCCGGGCAGCCCCTAGGGTCGGGACGGTGACCGACGCCCCGCTCGGCCCCCGGCTGCTGGCCCGCCTGCTCGACGTGGCGCTCGGCCTCGCCCTGACCCTGGTGCTCGCGGTGCCGCTGACGGTGGTCTACCTCGTCGCTGCCGCCGTGGTGGGACCCAGCGCCGGGCTGCGCGACGCCCTGGCCGGGCTCGCCTACCTCGTGGGCTTCGTCCTGCTCGAGTGGGTGGCGCTGGTGCGCCGCGGCGGGCAGAGCGTGGGCAAGGGCCTGCTGGGCCTGGCGGTGGTGACCGACCGCGCCGGGACCGCGCTGCCGCCCGGGCAGGCGCTGGGGCGGGTGGCGGTGCTGTTCGCGCCGTTCGTGCTCATCGTCGTGGCCCGGGACGGGGCGGGCACCCTCGTCGAGGTGCTGGCCGTGGTGGGCGCGTTCGCCACCGTCGGCAGCCTGCTGCTGGCCGCGCTGCCCGGGCACCGCGCCCTCCACGACCGGGCCGCGCTGAGCCGGGTGGTGCCCGCCGGGCGTCGCGCCGTCTCGCTGCGGGCGGACCTGGCGCTGCTGCGGCCCCGCTAGCCCGGGAGGCCGTCGAGGACGGCGCGGGAGCCGGACAGGCCGAGCCGGGTCGCGCCCGCGGCGACCATGGCGAGCGCGGCGTCGGTGGTCCGGATGCCGCCCGAGGCCTTGACGCCGAGGCGGCCGTCGACCGTGCGCGCCATCAGCTCGACGGCGTGCTCGGTGGCCCCGCCGGCGGGGTGGAACCCGGTGGAGGTCTTGACGAAGTCCGCGCCCGCGGCCTCGGCGACCCGGCACGCGGTGACGACCTGGTCGTCGTCGAGGAGGGCCGACTCGATGATCACCTTGAGCACGCCGGGGACGACGGCCCGCACCGCGGCCAGCTCGGCCTCGACCCCGGCCCACTGCCCGGCGAGCGCGGCGCCGGGGTCGATCACCACGTCGACCTCGTCGGCCCCCGCGGAGACCGCGGCGTGCGCCTCGGCGATCTTGACCGGGTAGGCGTGCTTGCCGGAGGGGAACCCGCACACGGTGGCCACCACCAGGCCGTCGGCCGCGACGGGCAGCACCGATGGGGACACGCAGACCGCCAGCACGCCCAGCTCGCGGGCCTCGGCGACGAGGGCGTCGACGTCGGCCGTGGTCGCCTCCGGCTTGAGCAGGGTGTGGTCGATCATCCCGGCCAGCTCGGCGCGGGTGGGGGTGCTGCTCACGGTGGGGTCTCCAGGATCTCGGCGGGCGGGGTCTCGACGGGCGTGGTCTCGGCGGGCGTGGTCTCGGCGGGCGGGGCGCGCGGTGGGCCCGCCCACCCTGCCACCCCCGGACGACCGTGGGCCCCGGCCGGCTCGTCACCGGTCGGGGCCCACGGGGCGGGTCGTCAGGACTTGAACGCGTCCTTGATGTTCTCGCCGGCCTGCTTGAGCTTGCTCTTGCCCTGGTCGCCCTTGCCCTCGGCCTCGAGGTCCTCGTTGCCGGTGGCCTGGCCGACCTTCTCCTTGGCGGAGCCCTTGAGCTCCTCGGCCTTGTTCGACGCCTTGTCCTCGGTCGACATGTGCGCTCCTTCGCTCGGCTGCGGCCCGCCGGCCGGCGGTCCCGCCCCCGACGGTAGGCGTGCGGGCGCCGTCGCGCCCGCACCCGGGGAGCGGGGACCGCCCGCGCTGGCCAGGATGGGCGGGTGGACCTGCAGCCCCGGCTCGTCGAGACCGCCGTGCCCCGTGACCCGGCCGGCCTGGTTCTCGTCGTGCACGGCGGGGCGAGCAGGCCCGGGAGCCCCATGGTGCGGCCCACCCAGCTCTCGGTGCTGCGGATGGTGCCGGTCGCCCGCCGGGTGGCGCGGGCCGGGCGCGGCCGGCTGGCGGTGGTGCGGCTGCTGAACTCGGTGCGGGGCTGGGACTCCCGGCACACCCCGGTCGACGACGTCCGCTGGGCGCTGGGCGAGCTGGCGTCCCGGTTCGGCGAGCTGCCGGTGGGCCTGGTGGGCCACTCCCTCGGCGGACGGGCCGTGCTGCTGGCCGGGGACGCGCCCGGGGTGCGCAGCGTGGTCGCGCTCAACCCGTGGCTGCAGACCACGGACGCACCCCGGCTGGTGGGCCGGCAGGTGCTCGTCGTCCACGGCTCCGCCGACCGGATCGCCTCCCCGGCCCGCTCGGAAGCGGTCGCGCGGCGGGTGGCGCGCGACGCCGACGTCTCCTACGTGTGCGTCGACGGCGGCAAGCACGCCATGCTGCGCCGGCACCGGGTGTTCGACGGGCTGGCCGCCGACACCACCGCCGCCGCGCTGCTGGGGACCACCGCAGCGGCCCCGACGGAGCGCTGGCGCACGGTCTGACGGACCCGGCCCCGCCGCGGGGTCGGTCGTGCGAGGGTGGTCCCGCCTGTGACCGGCACCACCCCCAGGAGACCCGGTGCGACGACGACCCCCGCGCGGCCGCGCCCTCGCGCTGCTGCTGACCCTGCTGACCGGGGTGAGCACCCTCGCGGCCACCGGGGTGGCCGGCGCCGCCCCGACCGCGACGCCGGTGCACTGCACGCTGCCCACCACGGGCAACCCGACGACGGCGCGGCCCGACCAGGTGGACCTCGACGCCGCCGCCCTCGACCGGGCGATCGGGTTCGCCTCCTCCCGGCTGCGGGTCAACGTGCAGGTCTACCGCAACAATTGCCTCGTCGGGACGGCGCCGCAGAACACGGTCACCGGCGACGTGCCGTGGCAGGAGTGGAGCGTCACCAAGTCGGTCGTCTCCATGCTCGCGGGGGTCGCCGTCACGCAGGGCAGGCTCGCGCTCGACGCACCCGTCGGGGACTACCTCGAGCCCGGCCGGGGCGACGCCGCGCACCGGGCCATCACCGTGCGCCAGCTGCTCACCGAGACCGCCGGGCTGCAGCAGTCCATCGTGTCGGAGGGGTTGACGGCGCTGCTCGACCTCGACCCCGACATCGTCGAGCAGGGGTTGGCCGCGCCCGTGGAGCACCCGCCGGGCACGTACTTCGAGTACGCCCAGCACGTGCCCGACATCCTCGCCCACGTCGTCGAGCGCGCCGTGGGTGAGGACCTGCAGGCGTTCGCGCAGCGGGAGCTGTTCGGGCCGGTGGGCATCGCGGCGCGCGACTACTACTGGGCCCGCGACCGCAGCGGCAACACCTACGGCTACGCGTTCCTCTACCTGCCCCCGAACGACCTGGCCCGGCTCGGCCTGCTGATGCTCAACGACGGGGCGTGGAACGGCACGCGCATCATCTCGGCGGACTACGTGCGCCAGGCGTCGGCCCCGTCACCGGCCAACCCCTGCTACGGCTTCCTGTTCTGGACCAACCACGCCCCCTGCACGGGGCCGTCGATCCCGTCGCGGCAGACCGTCGACGTGGCGCCGCTGGCCGGGCTGCCGACGGACGCCTACGCCATGGTCGGGTTCCTGCAGCAGAACGCGTTCGTCGTGCCCAGCCTGGACCTGCTGGTGACGTGGAACGGGGTGGGCGGGGACGTCTCCCCCGACCTGAGCACCGTGATCAGCGCGAACATCGTCAGCGAGCTGTACCACGACTTCTCCCGCCTGCTCGGGCCCGCGTTCCTCGACGTGACGCTGCCCGACCCCGGCCCCTACGTGCCCGCGTTCAACACCACGGTGGACCCGGCGCAGTTCGCGAATCCGGCCGTGCTGCTCGGCCCGTTCGGCGTCGGGCCCAACGCCGCCCCGGGCTGCACGGTCCTCGCCTGCGGTCCGGAGCCGCTGCGCGCACCCGGCACCGCCGCGCCCCCGGGGTGCGTGGTGCTGGCCTGCCTGCCCCTGGGGCCGACGACGCCCCGGCGGCTGGACCCGGGGCCCGGGCCGGTGGCCTGACCACACGGCCGCGGCCCCGCACCGACGGTCGGTGCGGGGCCGCGGACGGCGTTGCTCAGGCCTCGATGACGGCGCGGTCGTCGCCGGAGGTGCTCACCTGGATCTTGCGCGGCTTGGCCTTTTCCGAGACGGGGACCGTCAGGTGCAGCACCCCGTCGCGGTAGTCGGCGGTGGCGCGCTCCGGGTCGAGGGCGTCACCGAGGACGAGCTGGCGGCGGAACGTGCCGCGGGGCCGCTCGGAGACCAGCACCTCGGCGGCGTCGCTGGCCCGCACCGGCCGCTCCGCGGTCACCGTCAGCACGGTGCGCTGCACGTCGAGGTCCAGGGTGGCCGGGTCGATGCCCGGCAGGTCGAGCTCGACGTGGAGCTCCTCGCCGGCGCGCCACGCGTCCATCGGGACCGTCGAAGGACGCCCACCGTGCCCGACGAGCTGCTGGGCCCAGCGGTCCAGCTCGGCGAAGGGGTCCGTACGCATGATCATCATGACTGCTCCTCCCAGAGTCGGGTGTGGTGTGCCGACCAGTATTTCTCTGGTCGCTGACACAGATAATGCCATGCCCCGGAGGTAGGGTGCAAGGCGTCCGAGGGAAGGAGGCACGCGTGACCCGACCGCACCGCGCCCGCGGGGTGTACGCGATCTCGGTGGCCGCTGAGCTGGTGGGCAGCGGCCCGCAGAACCTGCGCGCGTACGAGGACCGCGGGCTGCTCACCCCGCACCGCAGCCCGGCGGGGACGCGGCGCTACAGCGAGGACGACCTCGACCGGCTGCGGCGCATCGCCGCGCTGCTCGACGCCGGGCTCAACCTGGCCGGCGTGGCCATGGTGCTCCAGCTGCAGGACGAGGTGGCCGAGCTGCGGGCCCGGCTGGACGGGTGACCGGCTGGGTCAGGCGATCATGTCCCGGTCCTCGAGGACCGCGCGGGCGAGCGTCTTGTAGCCGACGTCGGCGAAGAGGACGGTGACCCGGTCCTCGTGCGCCTCGGTGACGGTGCCGGGGCCGAACTCGGGGTGCTCGACGTGCGCCTCGGTGAGGGTGTCGTCGCTCTCGTCGGCCACCTCGCCGGCCCGGCAGTTGTCGCACCGGCCGCACACCGCGTCCTCGGTGCGCTCGCCGAGGTAGCCGAGCAGGAACGCCGCGCGGCAGCGGTGGGTCTCGGCGTACTCGCGGACCATGTCGACCCGGGAGCGCTCGAGGCGCTGGTGGGCCTCGGCGAGCTCCCGCACCCCGGCGATGCTGGGCGTCTGGTCGAGCGCATCGACGAGGTTGAGGATGCGCACCACGCTGCGCCGTCCGACGTTGACCTCGGGGGTGACGACGTCGGGGTCCGTGCTGCCAGTGCGCTCCACCACGGCCAGCACCTGCGCCACGGCCCCCTTCTTCGGCACCCCCGAGGCGAAGAACTTGCCGCGGGCCAGGTCCTCGGGCCGGTAGACCAGGATCGCCTCGGCCCGGCTGCCGTCACGGCCCGCGCGGCCGCTCTCCTGGACGTAGGCGTCGACGGAGCCGGGCACCTCGACGTGCACCACGAGCCGGATGTCGGGCTTGTCGATGCCCATCCCGAACGCCGAGGTGGCCACGAGGACGTCGACCTCGTCGGCCATGAACGCCCGCTGCGTCCGCTCGCGCCGCTTCCGGGCCAGGCCGGCGTGGAAGTGCGCGGCGCTCACCCCGCGCTCGGTGAGCTCGGCGGCGATCTCCTCGGTGCCCGCGCGGCTGCGGCAGTAGACCAGGGCGGGGGTGCCGGGCTCGCGGGCCTCGACGAGGTCGACGACGTGGGCGAGCTGGCGGGCCCGGTCGGGGGCACGGCGCACCTCGAGGACGAGGTTCTCCCGGGCCAGGTCGGTGGTGACCTCGACGGGGTCGGTCATCCGCAGCCGCGCCTCGATGGACTCTCGCACCGGCGGGGCCGCGGTCGCGGTCATGGCCAGCACGGGCGTGGCCGCGTCGGGGTCGAGCCGGGTGAGCAGTCGGCCCAGCTGCAGGTAGTCGGGGCGGAAGTCGTGGCCCCACTCGGAGACGCAGTGCGCCTCGTCGACGACCACCAGCGAGGGCGGGCACTGGGCGAGGGACTCCGCGACCGCGGGGTCGGCGAGCTGCTCAGGGGCGAGGAAGAGGAAGTCGACCTCGCAGCGCGACGTGGCCTCCAGGGTGCGGGCGCGCTGCCTCGCGGTCTCGGCGGAGCTGAGCCGGGCCGCGGTGACGTCGTGGGCCTCGGCGAGGTGGGCGACCTGGTCGGACTGCAGGGCCAGCAGCGGGGAGACGACGAGGGTCCAGCCCCCGGTCTCGAGGCCCGCCACCTGGTAGACCAGCGACTTGCCGCCGCCGGTCGGGGCCACCAGGACGACGTCGTGGCCGTCGAGCACGGCGGCGATCGCCTCGGCCTGCCACGGCCGCAGCTCGTCGACCCCGAAGCGGTCGCGGGCGGTGCGGGCAGCACGGTCGGCGGCGGTGGTGATCATGAGAGGTCCTCCGGCACTCCACGATCGGACCACGCCCGCGGCCGCGTCGCCCGACGTGCGGGGGCTCGCCGGAGCCGGTACAAGCGCCCTCTCAGCCCGCCCGCAGCCGGCGCAGCTGGGCGTCGAGGTGGGGGCGGGCGCGGCGCTGCCCGCCCCGCTGCGCGACCGCGTCGGCCAGGGCCTGCAGCGCGCGGGCCACCCGGTCGGCGTCCGGGCTCCAGCCCCGCGCCCGGCACTCCCCCAGCCACTCCACGGCGCCTCGGTGGCCGCGGGCGGCGTTGCACCGGCTGCACGCGGCGACCTCGTTCTCCGACCAGGACGGCCCGCCCTTGACTCGGGGGACGACGTGCTCGGTGGTGGGCCGGACGTGGTGGTCGAAGGTGCGCCCGCACCACACGCAGGTGGGGCCGTCCCGCTCGAGCGCGGCCGCGAGCCGGGCGGCGCGGTCGGGCTGGGTGGGCACCACCTCATCGTGCGGGGCGCTCCGCCGCGGCGCTGGTCGGCCACGGCCGCCTAGCCTCGACGGTGTGCCGGACCCGTCGACGCCCCCGTCCCCCCGCCGCCGCCCCGCCGGGCCGGACGTGTCCCGGTCGTGGGTGGTGCGCAGCGCCCCGTTGCGGGTGAGCCTGCTGGGGGTGGTGCTGGTGGTGATGGGTCTGACCCTCGACGGGTTCACGACGCTGGTGTGGGTGGGTCTCGCGGCCGTCGTGGTCGGCGTCGTCGGGACGGTGCTGCTGCGCCGCCAGGGTGGCTAGACCAGCGCGGTGCCGATCAGCCCGGTGCGGGTAACGAGGGCGGCCAGCTCGTCCTCGCCGAGGTCGTCGGTGCCGGCGGGGCGCTGCGGCAGGACCATGTACCGGGACTCGGCGGAGGCGTCCCACACCGCGACGCGGGTGTGCTCGGGGAGGGTGACGCCGAAGTCGGCCAGCACCGAGCGCGGGTCGCGCACCACCCGGGAGCGGTAGGCCTCGGACTTGTACCAGCCCGGGGACGGGCCGAGCAGCGCGATCGGGTAGCAGCTGCACAGCGTGCACACCACGACGTGGTGCTCGTCGTCGCTGTTGGCCATCACCTTGAGGCGCTGCTCCTGCAGGCCGCCGGACATCGACAGGCCCACCTCGGGCAGGGCCGCGTTCGCGTCGGTGAGCAGCCGCTCCCGGAAGCCGGGGTCGACCCAGGCGCGGGCGACCACCCGGGCCCCGTGGGCGGGGGTGCCGCCCGCGGCGAGCTCGTCGATGCGACGGTCGATCTCGCCGTCGCGGAGCACGCCCCGCTCCTCGAGCAGGGCCTCGACGTGGCGCACCCGGGCGGAGATCACCGAGCTGGGGTGGTGGTCGCTCACGGCTGGGCCTCCGGGTGGTCGGGCACTGTGTCGTCGACCACGGTGTGGTCGGGCTCGAGGTGGTCGTGCCACAGCTCGACGGTGACGGTGTGCTCGCCCTCGCCGAAGAGCTCGCGGGCGTCGAAGCGGACGTGGTAGACGGGCTGCGGTGCCACGTCGAGGCCGCGGGCCCGGTCGTCGGCCAGCGGGTGGTGCCCGGCGACCTCGACGACCACCCCGTGCGCGCCGCGGGCGTACCCGGGCAGCCGGGTGTGCCCGGCGGGGTCGACCGTGCGGGCGCGGACCCGGTCGCCCGGCGCGAAGGCCGTCACGGCTCGAGGTCCTCGGCCGTGGTGACGCCCTTGGCCACCAGCAGGGTGCTGATCGCGGCGAACCACCGCTCGTAATAGCTCGACGCGCGGTAGGTGTCGACGGGCAGCCGCTCGATGGCGTCGCGGAACTCGTCGAGGGTGTAGGTGCCGCGCTGGATGAGGGCGCCGTTCAGCGCGACCACGTGCGCCTCCCAGTCGGCGTGGAACGCCGGCTCGTCGGGCTCCTCGACGACCGCGCCGAACCCGGCCATGCCCCCGACGTCGTTGATGCGGCTCACGCGGGCATCCTGCCGGGTGGCGGGCACGAGGTCGAGGGGCGCTCCGCACGGCGGCGCGGGGGCCGGACGTGGTGGGGTGATCATGGTCGACGCACCCCGCGCGGCCCGAGCCCAGGGAGCACCCATGCCCGGCAGCACCGCCGCGGGACGCGAGCACGACGGCGACCCCGACAGCCCCACCGACCTGCCCCGGCCCTCGCTGGTCGCGGTCCTGCGACGGGTGCGCTCGGAGGTGGGCCGGGACAACCTGCTCGACCTCGCGGCGGGGCTGACCTACTACGCGGTGCTCTCCGTCGTGCCCGGGCTGGTCGTCCTCGTCGCGCTGCTGGGCCTCGCCGGCCCGGACACCACGAACGAGCTCCTGTCCCAGGTCCAGGCCGTCGCCCCGGGGTCGGCGTCGCAGGTGGTGCGGACCCTGGTGGAGCAGGCCCAGTCCAACCAGAAGGGCGCGGGCGTCAGCGCCGTCGTCGGGCTGGCCGTCGCCCTGTGGTCGGCCTCGGGGTACGTCGCCGCGTTCATGCGCGCCTCGAACGTCGTGTACGGCATCCGCGAGGGCCGGCCGATGTGGAAGACGGTGCCCGTGCGCCTCGCGGTGACGGCACTGGCCGTGGTGCTCCTGGTCGTGAGCACCGTGATCGTGGTCGTCACCGGCCCGGTCGCCCAGCAGGTGGGCGACCTCGTCGGTGCCGGTGACCTCACGGTGACGCTGTGGGGCATCCTCAAGTGGCCCGTGCTAGTGCTGATCGTCACCGTGCTGCTGGCGGTGCTGTTCTGGGCCAGCCCCAACGCCAAGCAGGGCGGGGTTCGGTGGGTCAGCCCGGGCGGCGTGGTGGCCGTGCTGATCTGGCTGGTGGTGTCCGCGCTGTTCGCCCTCTACGTCGCCACCGCCGCGTCCTACGACTCGACCTACGGCTCGCTCGGTGGGGTCGTGGTGTTCCTGGTCTGGCTGTGGCTGACCAACATCGCGGTGCTGCTGGGCGCCGAGGTCAACGCCGAGCTGGACCACGCCCGGGCGATCTCCGAGGGGCTGCCGGAGGACGTGCAACCGTTCGCCGAGCCCCGGGACACCCGCAAGCTCGACGACGAGGACAAGGCCGAGGTCGCGCGCGCCCGGGCGCTCCGGGAGGACTGAGCGCGCTCAGGCGGCGAGCAGCGCCGCGAGCCGACGCTCGATGACGCTCCCCCACGGGGCGGCGTCCTCCCGGGGCACGGGTCTGGAGGGATTCGCTGGCACGGGAGGTGCCGGTGCTCTCGACCGGTAGCGGTGCCCTGTCGGGGTCGTGGTCTCGACGGTGTGCCGGGGGCCGGGCACGGTCCGCGCGGCCCACCCCGCCGCCTCCTTGGCGTGGTTGCAGGCCTCGCACAGCCCCTGGGTGCCGGTGGCGTCGGTCCGCCCGCCCCGCGCGTGCGGGACGACGTGGTCGTCGTGGCGGGCGGGGGCGTCGCACCAGGGGGTCCGGCACAGTCCCTGGTCGCGGACCCGCAGCAGCGCCGACAGGCCATCCGCGGTGAACCGCTGCCGGGTCGACAGGGCGACGAGCTGCCCCGCCGGGTCGGCGTAGAGGCGGCGCAGCCAGGTGGGGACCTCGGCGTCGAGGGCGTCGGCCACGAGCTCGCGGGCGACCTGGGCGGGAACCGGGCCGCAGCCGGAGACGACCGCGGGCTCGGCGCCGGCACCGAGCAGGGTGGCGTCGGAGACGATGAGGTCCACCGCGACCGGGACGTCCTCGGCCCGGGCCTGGCCGGTGACCCGCTCGACGAGCAGGTCCGCCATGACCTGGCCGCGGGAGCGCAGCCCGGCCTCGGTGGTGGCGCGCGGAGTCGGCCCCGCGCCCCAGGGCGGCGTAGGCCGCCACGCCCTGCGCCACCGGCAGCAGGGCCGTCAGGTAGGTCATCGCGTCGGGGGCGGGCCGCAGGGTGACGCGGCGGTCAGCGGCTGCGCGGCGAGCGCGTCGTGCGACGGCCCCTGGGTCGGCGGCGCACACCTCCCGGCGCACGCGCGCCTCGAGCCGGGCGTGACCGACGCCGTCGAGCTCGGCCTGGTCTCCGCAGACCGCCTCGTCGACGGACGCGCGGCCGGCCCGATCGAGGCAGCCCGTCTCCCGGGCCACCGTCGTCGCGGCCTGCTCGTCCAGCCGCCCGGACCGCAGGGCCTCCCGGGTGCGGGGCAGGTCGGTGGCGAGGTCCCGCGCGAGACCGAGCAGGACCCGGCCGCGGTGCGGGGAGACCCGGCGGGCCAGCGCGACCTGGGAGGCCACGCCCTGCCCGCGGCGGGCCACCGGCACCCCGTCGTCGGCCTCCCTCGCCCGGGTGGACACGTCGAGGGCGACGGCGAGGTCGGCCTGCACGGCGCACGCCGCGGACTTCAGCTGCTCGAGCTCGGCCAGCAGGTCGACCCGGTCCGCGTCCGCGGCGAGGTCGCCGCCCCGGGGACCCGTGAGCGCCAGCAGCGCGGCACGCCACTGGCCCACCTGCGTCGCCCCGACCTCGTCCACGAAGTATTTCTATCGAACACGTGTTCGAACAGCAAGGTCCGCCGCTACCGTCGTGGCCCGTGATCCGGGACCGCCTCGAGACCGATCTCGACCCGCTGTGCGCCGTCGTGCGAGCGCTGGACCCCGCCGGCGCCCTGGTCGCCGATCCCCGGACCTGGTTGCAGGTCGAGGGGGCCGTGGTGACGTGGGTGTTCGACCAGGCCCCGGTCTCGGTCGTCCCCACCGGCAACGTCATCGGCCACGTCGCCGTGCGGGTCACGCGGGACGAGCCCTGGCTGGGGGCTGCGGCGGACCGTGCCGGGGTGCCGGTGGAGCGGCTGCTGGTCGTGAGCCGGCTCGTCGTCCGGCCGCACGAGCACGACCGCGGCGTCGCACGTTTCCTGCTGCGCGAGGCGGCGCGGGTGGCCAGGCAACGCGACGCCTTCCTCGTGCTCGACCCGGACGACGCCGCGCTGCGGCCACCCCTGCCGCCCCTGCTGTGAACGGAACCTCGCGTCCTGGGTGGAGCAACCACACACAGGCCGCAGGCCTCAGCGCCAGCCGAGCTCCGGGGCGACCTGGTTGACGACCGTGTCGATCACGTGGGCGCAGTAGTCGACGCCGAGCTGGTTGGGCACGGTGAGCAGCAGGGTGTCGGCCGCGGCGATCGCCTCGTCCTCGGCGAGCTGGCGGACGAGCGCCTGGGGCTCCGCGGCGTAGGTCTTGCCGAACCGGGCCTTGCCGCCGTCGAGGTAGCCCACCTGGTCGCCACCACCGGCGCGGCCGAAGTAGGCGCGGTCGGTGTCGGAGACGATGGGGAAGATGCTGCGGCTGACCGAGACCCGGGGCTCGCGCGGGTGCCCGGCGTCGGCCCAGGCCTTGCGGAAGCGCAGGATCTGCTCGGCCTGCAGCTGGTGGAAGGGCACCCCGGTGTCCTCGCTGAGCAGCGTCGAGCTCATGAGGTTCATGCCCTGCTCGGCCGTCCACTCCGCGGTGGCGCGGGTGCCCGCACCCCACCACAAGCGGTCGCGCAGCCCCGGGGAGTGCGGCTCGACGCGCAGCAGACCACCCGGGTTGGGGAACATCGGGTTCGGGCTCGGCTGGGCGAACCCCTCACCCTTGAGCACCTCGAGCAGCACGGCCGTGTGCTGGCGCGCGAGGTCGCCGGAGTCCTGGCCCTCGCTCGGGGCGTAGCCGAAGTAGCGGAACCCGTCCACGACCTGCTCCGGCGATCCCCGGCTGATGCCGAGCTGCAGCCTGCCGCCGGAGATGAGGTCCGCGGAGCCGGCGTCCTCGGCCATGTAGAGCGGGTTCTCGTAGCGCATGTCGATCACGCCGGTGCCGATCTCGATGCGGCTCGTGCGCGCCCCGACCGCCGCCAGCAGCGGGAACGGGGACGCGAGCTGCTGGGCGAAGTGGTGCACCCGGTAGTACGCGCCGTCCGCGCCGAGCTCCTCCGCGGCCACGCCGAGGTCGATCGACTGGTGCAGCACGTCGGAGGCGGAGCGCGTCTGCGACCCCTGCGCGTCCGACCAGTGCCCGAAGGACAGGAACCCGATCTTCTTCATGGAGCGTTCAACCACCCTCGACGCCGCGATCTTCCCGCACGGGGGACGTGGCGCCGTCAGGGCTCGACCGTGAGCACCAGCTTGCCGAAGGCCTCGCCCCGCTCCCCCGCCGCGTGCGCCTCAGCGACGTCGGCGAGCGGGTAGGTGCGGTCGACCTTCACCCGTAGCGTGCCGTCGCCGAGCCGGGCGGCCACCGCCTCGAGCGCCGGGCGGTCGGGCTCCACGATCACCCGCGCGGCCCGCACCCCGGCCGCGGCCGCGGCGTCCTCGAGCCCCTCCCCCTGCCCGGACGGCACGCTCACCACCACGCCGCCGGGTCGCAGCACCCGCAGCGCGGCGAGGCTGGTCTGCCCACCGACGAGGTCGACCACCACGTCGACGTCGCGGTGCTGCTCGTCGACCGCGTGGGCGTGCCGGTCGACCGTCTCGGCGGCGCCGTACTCGGCGAGCACGTCCAGCTTGGCGGCGGAGGCGAACCCGACGACGTGCGCCCCGAGCTCGGCGGCCAGCTGCACCACCAGGTGGCCGACCCCGCCCGCGGCCGCGGTGACCAGCACCCGCTGCCCGCGCTGCACCCGGGCGACGTCGTGCACGACCTGCCAGGCGGTGAGCGCCGGAGGGGGGCCGCGGCGGCGGTGACGAGGTCGACGCCCTCGGGCACGGCGGCGAGCTGGCGGGCGGGGGCGCAGACGAACCCCGCGTAGGCGCCGGCCTGCCGGGGGAAGAACGGCATCCCGAACACCCGGTCGCCGACGGCGAAGCGGCTCACCCCGAGCCCGACGGCGTCGACCGTGCCGGCGACGTCCCAGCCCAGGGTGAACGGGGGCGGGCCGAGCACGGCGGCCATGCCCCGCCCCGAGCGCGTCTTCCAGTCCACCGGGTTGACCCCCGCCGCGGCGACCCGGACGCGGACCTCGGTGGGCAGCGGCTCGGGCAGGGGGGCGGTGGCCAGCCGCAGCACCTCGGGGCCGCCGAGCTCGGACTGGGTGATCACCGGCATGTCGCTCACGGGGCAGGAGTCTCACGCCCGCGCGGGCCCCCGGCAACGCCCGACACGCAGGTCCGACGTGCACAACCGTGTACGTCCGACCGTGACCCGGGCCACAATGCCCGCGGGCCGCCGGACGCGGCCGACACACGACGAGGAGGACGACGAGATGGGCCAGCTGCAGGACAAGGTCGCGCTGATCACCGGCGGGGAGAGCGGCATCGGGCTGGCCTCGGCCCGGCTCTTCGTCGCCGAGGGCGCCCGGGTGGTCCTGCTCGGCCTCGACGACGCCGCACTCCGGGCCGCCGTGGCCGAGCTGGGCGAGGAGCACGCCACCGCCCGCGTCGCCGACGTCACCGACGAGGACGCGGTGGCCGCCGCCGTCGCCGCCGGGGTGGAGCGCTTCGGCCGGCTCGACGTGGTATTCAGCAACGCCGGCATCAGCGGGGCCGTCGCCACGATCGTCGACTACCCCGCCGAGGTGTTCGCCCGCACGCTGGCCGTGCACGTGCAGGGCGCGTTCCACGTCCTCAAGCACGCGCTGCCCCGCGTGAGCGACGGTGGCAGCGTCATCATCACCTCCAGCGTGGTGGGCCTGGTCGGCTTCGGGAACCTGAGCGCCTACGTCGCGGCCAAGCACGGCCAGGTGGGCCTCATGCGCTCGGCGGCGAAGGAGTGCGCGCCGCGTCGGATCCGGGTGAACACCCTGCACCCCGGACCCACGTCCACCCCGTTCCAGGACGGCATCGAGATGACCGCGACGGGCAAGTCGCAGGCCGACGCCGCCGCGGACTTCGACGCGATGATCCCGCTGGGCCGGCACAGCACCGTCGAGGAGATCGCGCAGGCCGCGCTCTACCTCGCCTCGGACGCCAGCGCGATGGTCACCAGCACGACCTTCGCGATCGATGGCGGCATGAGCGGGTAGGTCAGCGGCGCGGGCCCAGGGCCGGGGTGACGACCTCGTCGGCCACCCACCGCGCGACGCCCTCGGGGTACGGCGCGGGCAGGCCGACCACGACGTGGCCGAAGCCCGCCTCGGCCGCGGCACCGATCGCGTCCCGCGTCGTGCCCGGGTCGTCGTAGGACAGTCCGACGTGGAGGGACCGGGTGATCGCGGCGGGGTCGCGGCCGAGCTCGTGGCAGTACCGGTCGAGCAGGGCGTTGCGGCCCACGGCGTCGGCCAGGTCCCCGCCGGGGATGTTCCACACGTCGGCGTGCTCGGCGACGAGCCGCAGCACGCCCGCCGAGCGGCCACCGACGAGGATCGGCGGGTGCGGCCGGCGCACCGGCTTCGGGTTGGCCCACGCCCCCGTCAGGTCGACGTGCTCGCCGTGGAAGTCGAACGGCTCGTCGGCGGTCCACAGTCGACGGATGACGGTGAGCGCCTCGCCGAGGCTGCCCACGGCGTGCGCGGCGTCGTGGAACGGCAGCCCGTGGGCGGCGTACTCACGGTGGGCCCACGGGACCGACGGCCGGGACCCCGCGCCGATTCCCAGCACCAGCCTGCCGCCGGAGACGACGTCCACCGTGGTGGCCATCTTGGCCAGCAGCGCGGGCGGGCGGATGCGGTTGCTGGTCACCAGCAGGCCCAGCTCGAGCCGGGTGGTCCGGGCGGCCAGGGCCGCGAGCAGGGTCCAGCCCTCGAGGACCGGCCCGGACGGGTCCCCGGCGATGGGCAGCAGGTGGTCGAACAGCCAGGCGTGCTCGATCTCCGGCACGGCGTCGGCCTCGAGCCACACCCGCAGCAGCTCGTCGTGGGTGACCTGCTGGGGCGGGGTGGCGATGCCGACACTGGGCCGGGCGGGGGTGCGGTGCGGCACGGGTCCTCCTGGGGCGTGGTGGCGGCGCGCCCGGTCTGCCATCCTGGGGAGAACCGGAGCGTTGTTCCGCTCATCGAACGATACGGAACAATGTTCCGTCTACGCAACGGGGAGGTGCGGTGGACCCGACGCCACAGCCACGCCGGGCCGACGCGCGCCGCAACGCGCAGACACTGCTGAAGGCGGCCGCGGCCGCGTTCGTGGCCTCCGGCGTCGACGCCCCCGTCCGCGACATCGCCGCGCGGGCCGGCGTGGGCGTCGGCACCGTGTACCGGCACTACCCCACCCGGGCCGACCTCGTCGTCGCCGTCTACCGCCACCAGGTGGAGGCCTGTGCCGCAGCGGGTCCCGAGCTGCTGGCCGGGCGTGAGTCGCCGCACACGGCGCTGGCGGAGTGGCTCGGGCTGTTCGTCGACTTCCTCGTCACCAAGCACGGCCTGGCCGGGGCGCTGCGCTCCGACGACGCGGGTCTGGCCGGGTTGCACGCCTACTTCCTCGACCGGCTGATGCCCGCGTGCGCGGAGCTGCTCGACGCCGCCCGCGCCGCCGGGGAGGTGCACGCCGACATCACCGCGCTCGAGCTGATGCGGGGCGTGGGCGACCTCTGCATCGGCGCGGAGGACCCGTCGGCCGGCGACCCGCGACGGCTGGTCGCGCTGCTGGTCGCCGGCCTCGGCGTGGCCCCGGGGTAGCGGGCTCAGGCTCCGGCGCCGCCGTCGACCGGCACGATCGCACCGGTCACCGCGGAGGCGCGGTCGCTGAGCAGGAACGCGGCCACCTGCGCGACCTCGTCGGGCTCGGCCATCCGGCCCAGCGGGGTGCCTGCCGTCGCCGCCTCGATCACCCCCGGGGACGCGGCGTCCCACCCCGTCATCATGTCCGTCGCGGTGGCCCCGGGGGTGATGCCGTTGACACGGATGCCGTCGCGCGCCCAGGTGACCGCCGCGGTCTCGGTGAGGCTGTTCAACGCCCGCTTCATCGCCCCGTAGGCGGGCAGCACGGGGTTCGCGCGGCGGGCGCCGATGCTCGAGGTGGTGACGATGGCGCCGCCGCCGGTCCGACGCATCACGGCGGCCTCCGCTGTCATCGCCACCCAGTGCGCCCGGAAGTTCACGGCGTGCTGCAGGTCGAGCACGTCCTCGGTGGTGGTGTCGAGCGGGCCGGGCGGCTGGGCGACCCCGGCGTTGTTGAACGCCCCGTCGAGCCGGCCGTGCCGCTGCCCCACGCCGTCGACGACGGCACGGATCGCGGCGGGGTCGGTGACGTCGAGCGGGGCGGCGTCCGCCGTGCCCCCGGCGGCACGCAGCTCGGCGACGAGCGCGTCGAGCGCCGCGGTGTCGCGGGCGGCGAGGACGACGGTGGCGCCCTCGCGGCAGAAGAGGCGGGCCGCCGCGGCGCCGATGCCGCGGCTGGCGCCCGTGACGAGCACGACCTTGCCGTGGAGCAGGCCGGTCGAGGTGGTGGGGTTCGTGGTGGTGGCTGTTGTCATGGCTCCACCGTGACGTGCTGCGCGACGCCGAGGCAGGTACAGCCCGTACCGGCCTGGGCGGGCCGCGGGGCGCGATGATGTCCGGGTGGACAAGGACGAGCTCGGCGCCTTCCTGCGCACCCGACGTCACCGGGTCGACCCCGAGGACGTGGGGCTCGTGGCCGGGCCGCGGCGACGCACCGCGGGCCTGCGGCGCGAGGAGGTGGCCGTGCTCGCCCACATCTCGACCGAGTACTACACGCGGCTCGAGCAGGGCCGGGCGCCGCGACCGTCGAGCGAGGTCTGCGAGGGGATCGCCGTCGCGCTGCGGCTGAGCGAGGCGGAGCACGACCACCTGCACGTGCTCGCGGGCACCGCTCCCACCCGGCGACGTCGCCACCAGCGCGAGGTGCGCGGGAGCATCGTGACCCTGATCCACCGCATCCCGGCGACGGCGGCGTTCGTCCTCTCCGCCGGCTACGAGGTGCTGGCCTGGAACCCCCTGGCCGCCGCGCTGATGGAGGACTTCGGCGCCCTGCCCGTGCGTGACCGAAACCTGGCGCGGGCGGCGTTCCTGCGCGACCCCGAGCAGCCGTCCCTGTACGGCACCAGCGACGGCGCCGAGTTCCGGCGCGGCGCCGTCCAGCAGCTGCGGGCCGCCCGCGCCCGCTACCCGCACGACCCCGACATCACCGGCCTGGTCGACGAGCTGCTGGCCGGCAGCGCTGAGTTCGCCCGGCTGTGGGAGCGCCACGACGTCCAGGCCGTGCCCGTGCTCACCAAGACGTTCACCCACCCCGTGGTCGGGCCCGTCACCGTGGACTGCGACGGGGTCCTGCTGCCCGAGCGCGACCAGCACCTCGTCCTCTACAGCGCCCCGCCCGGCTCGCCCGACGCCGCCGCGCTCGCCCGCCTCGACCTGCGGTGACGGGCCCGGGTGCGGAGCACAGGCCGCACCCCACCGCTAGCGTCACCGCGTGGCCGACCTGCGCAAGACCCCGCCGCCGGACCCCCGGCGGGCGCGGGCGGCCCGCGGCCCGACGCGCCGGAAGCGGAAGCAGGCGCACGCGGCCCTGCTCGCCGCCCGGAGGGAGGCGGAGCGCCGCCGACGGCAGCGGTGGATCGGCGGGGTCGTGGTCGGCGGGGTGCTCTACGTCGTCGCCGTGGTCGTCGCCGTGCTGGTGGGCGACCAGGTGCTGGTGCGCGGCGTCGTCGTCGGGGTGCCCATCGCGGCCTTCGTCGTGCTCGGGACCTGGTGGGTCGTGCTCGGCCCGGGAAAGGGGCGTACCCGGTACTCGGGCGGTGGCGGCGGCGGTGACGACAGCTGGACCTGGGACGGCGGCAGTGACTCCGGGGGCGGGGACTCCGGGGGCGGGGACTCCGGCGGCAGCAACGACTGAGCCCACCCGCGCCCCGCGCTCCTCAGTCGAGGATCAGGTCGCGGCCCTCTGCGCGCAGCCGGGCCAGCCCGTCGAGCATGCGCTGCACGGCGTCCGGCGGGTGCTCCTGCCAGTCGGCGAGCTCCCCCGTCACCCGCAGCGGGTCGAGGCTGCGGTAGGAACACGTCGGGTTGCCGGGGAACTTCTGGTCGGTCACGTTCGGGTCGTCCTCGAACGGGCCGAGCGGCTCGACGACGTAGATGTGCCCGCGGCCCGGCACCCCGCGCAGCGCCGCGGCCAGCTGCGCGCCCCACGCCGCCGTCGGCTCCAGGGTGGTGAGGTAGACGTGGCGCAGCGCCCGGCCGGGCCGGAAGTGCGAGCCGTGCCCGGGCGCCAGCTCGTCGCCCACCGCTAGCACCGCGGCCGTGCCGTGCAGGAAGGGCCCGGTGACGTGGGCGCAGTGCGCGTAGGTCACCGGCATCCTCGGCTCGTCCGCCACGCGGACCATCCTGTCCCCGGCGTCAGCCCCAGGTGGTCTCGCCGTGCCGGTCGACGAACCGGCCCGAGCCGTGCCCGGGGCCCTCGGTGGCCAGGGTGACGATGGCGTCGGTGCCCTCGGTGACGGTCTGCGGGCCGGAGTTCCCGTTGAGGTCGGTCGCGGTGTAGCCGGGGTCGGCGGCGTTGACCCGGACGTCGGAGAAGGCCTTGGCGTACTGGGTGGTCAGCATCGTCACCGCCGCCTTGGACGCGGTGCAGACGGGCGCGAGGACGCTGAACTCGACGCGCGCCGGGTCGTGGGTGTGCTCGAGCGAGCCCATGCCGCTGCTGACGTTGACGATGACCGGGTCGGCCGAGCGGCGCAGCAGGGGCAGGAACGCGGTGGTGGTGCGGATGACGCCGGCGACGTTGACGTCGAGCACGGCCAGCGCGTCCGCGCCGGTGAGCGCCGCCGGATCCTGCTGCGCCCCGCTGACACCGGCGTTGTTGACGAGGACGTCGAGCGTGCCCTCGTGCGCGGCGACGTCCTCGGCGGCGGCGGTGACGGATGCGTCGTCGGTGACGTCGATGCGCACGAAGCGGGCGCCCACGTCAGCGGCGGCGGCCGCGCCGGCCTCCGGGTCGCGCGCCCCGAGGACGACGGTGTGGCCGGCCTCGACGAGGCGGCGGGCGGTCTCGCGGCCGAGGCCCTTGTTGGCCCCGGTGATGAAGGTGGTGGTCATGGGACCCAGCCTGCGCCCGGCGCCGGGGCCCGGCCAGGGACGGCTCGTCGGGGGGACCAGCAGTACCACCCGGACGGGCCGGGCAGGCGGGAGACTGGGGCGGTGACGACGGATCTCGGTGCGACGCTGCGGGCGTGGCGCGACCGCCTCTCCCCCGCCGCGGCCGGGCTGCCGCGCCGCCGCGACCGCCGCGCGGCGGGGCTGCGCCGCGAGGAGCTGGCCGAGCTGGCCGGCGTCTCGGTGGACTACGTGGTGCGCCTGGAGCAGGGCCGGGCCAGCACCCCGTCGGCGCCCGTGGTCGCCGCCCTGGCCCGCGCCCTGCAGCTCACCGACGCCGAGCGCGACCACCTGTACCGGCTGGCCGGGCTGGCCGCTCCGGCCGGGGGCGAGGTGTCCGACCACATCCCGCCCGGGGTCCAACGGGTGGTCCACCGGCTGCACGACGCGGCCGTGGCCGTGTTCGCCGCGGACTGGCAGCTGGTGTGGTGGAACCCCGGGTGGGCGGCGCTGGCCGGTGACCCGTCGTCGGTGCCGGTCGCGCGCCGCAGCTTCGCCCGCGAGACCTTCCCCCTCGACACCGCCGGGCCGTACATGGCGCACTGGCCGGTGACCTCGCTCGACGGTGGGTCTGTCGAGGCCGCGGTGGTCTCGGACCTGCGGCGCGCCACCGGGCGCTTCCCGACGAGTCGACGGCTCGCGGCCCTGGTCGAGGAGCTGCAGGCGCACCCCCGCTTCGCCGAGCTGTGGGCGTCCGGGGTGGTCGGGGGGCACCGGGAGGACCGCAAGGTCGTCGAGCACCCGGGCGTCGGGCCGGTGACGGTGGACTGCGACGTGCTCGGGGGCGGCGACACCGAGCTGAAGATCGTCGTCCTCACCGCCGCACCCGACACCGAGGACGCGACCCGGCTGCAGCTGGCCCTCCTCTCCGGGGTCACGGCGCCGGCCGCACCCTGACCGTGCCCGTGCGGACCAGGACACGGGTGCCCGGTTCCGGCCATGATGTCCCGGTGACCGATCACCGACCCGTCCCGACCCGCCGCGGCCCGCGGAGCCCCCGGTGAGCGCCGGCCTGCTGGGCCTGCTCGACGACGTCGCGGCGATCGCCCGCCTGGCCGCGGCGTCGGTGGACGACGTCGGTGCGGCCGCGGCGCGCGCGTCGGCCAAGGCGGCGGGCGTGGTGGTCGACGACGCCGCCGTCACCCCGCAGTACGTCCGCGGGCTCGCCGCGGAGCGCGAGGTGCCGATCATCCGCAGGATCGCGGTCGGCTCGATCCGCAACAAGCTGGTGTTCATCCTCCCGGTGGCGCTGCTGCTGAGCCAGTTCCTGCCCGGGGCGCTCACCCCGATCCTCATGCTGGGCGGGCTCTACCTCTGCTACGAGGGCGCGGAGAAGGTGTGGCACGCGGTGCAGGCGCGCCGCGGCGGGCACGACACGCACGCCGAGGACGGCCCCGCGAAGTCCGAGGACCAGGTCGTCTCCTCCGCGGTGCGCACCGACCTCATCCTGTCGGCCGAGATCATGGTCATCGCCCTCGACGAGATCGCCTCCGAGGGGTTCTGGGCGCGGCTGGTCATCCTGGTGATCGTCGCCCTGCTCATCACCGTCATGGTCTACGGCGCGGTGGCCCTGCTGGTGAAGATGGACGACCTGGGGCTGGCGATGGTCGAGCGGTCCGGGGCGCAGAGCCGCGCCGGCCGGTTCGGGGCCGGGCTGGTGGCGGCGATGCCGAAGGTGCTCAGCGTGATCGCCGTCGTCGGGACCGGGGCCATGCTGTGGGTGGGCGGGCACATCGAGCTCGTCGGCCTGGACGAGCTGGGGTTCTCCGCGCCGTACGACGCGGTGCACCACCTCGAGGAGGCCGTGCACGACGCGGTGCCCGGCATCGGCGGGGTGCTGGCGTGGCTGACGAACACCGCGTTCTCGGCCCTGCTCGGAGCGGTCGTCGGGGCCGTCGTCGTGGCCGTGATGACCGGGGTCAAGCGCGTCCGGGCGCGGTAGCGGGGGTTCCGGCCGGGGTGACGGACGCGCACACTGTGACGCAGGACACCCCTGCGCCGCTGGACCAGGGCGCGCACCCCGACGAGAGGCGACCACCATGAGCAGCCCCACCACCCAGCGCGCCGGCGCGGTCGCCGAGGCCGCCGACGCCGTCGTGCAGCGCGTGGCCCCGACGGTGCCCGGCGTCGTCGCCGGCGTCATCGACCGCGAGGACACCCTGTACCTGGGCGCGGCCGGCTCCCGCGACCTCGGCACCGGCGAGCCGATGACCACCGACACCGTGATGGCGATCTTCTCCACCACGAAGGCCGTCACCGGCACCACCGCGCTGCAGCTCGTCGAGGAGGGCCGGCTCGACCTGGACGCACCGGCGAAGCAGTACGTCCCCGCGCTCGGGGAGGTCCAGGTGCTCGACGGCTTCGACGACGACGGGCAGCCGGTGCTGCGCGCGCCGCGCAGCGACATCACCACCAAGCAGCTGCTGCTGCACACGGCGGGGTTCGGCTACGACTTCTTCAACGAGCAGTACAACCGGATGGCCACCGAGCACGGGCAGCCGTCCATCGTCACCGCGACGCGGCAGGCGCTGCGGACCCCGCTGCTGTTCGACCCGGGCACCCAGTGGGAGTACGGCAGCAACATCGACTGGGCCGGGCAGGTCGTCGAGGCCATCACGGGGAAGCGGCTCGGGGAGGTCATGCAGGAGCGGGTGTTCGCCCCGCTGGGGATGACGGAGACGGCGTTCACCCTGAGCGACACGACCCGCCCGCGGGTGGCCACCATGCACCAGCGCGACCAGGACGAGCGGCTGACCCCCACGGACTTCGCGCTGCCCAAGCCCGAGGTCGACATGGGCGGGCACGGCCTCTACTCCACCGTCCCGGACTACCTGCGCTTCCTGCGGATGTGGCTCAACGACGGGGCCGGCGAGTCCGGTGAGGTGGTGCTGCGCCCGGAGACGGTGCGGATGGCCGAGGAGAACCACCTGGGCGACCTGAAGATCAAGGGCCTGCCCGGGGTGATCCCCTCGCTGAGCAACGACGCGGAGTTCTTCCCCGGCATGCCCAAGTCGTGGGCCTACACGTTCATGGTCAACGACGAGGACGCGCCGACCGGGCGCCCCGCGGGCAGCATCGCGTGGGCGGGGCTGGCCAACCTCTACTACTGGATCGACCGGCGGACGGGCGTGGCCGGCTTCTGGGGCACGCAGATCCTCCCCTTCGCCGACGCCGCGTCGGTGGGTGGCTACCTGGAGATGGAGACCGCCGTCTACGACGCGCTGCGCAGCTGACCGGAACGCCTCAGCTGCGCCAGGGGGTGACCAGCTCCGTCATGGCCTCGGTGAGCGCGGCCTGCAGCAGCGGGCCGTAGGTGATGCGGCCGACGCCGAGGCGGGCGAAGCGGCCCAGGTCGTGGCGCACCGGGTGGGCGGTGCAGTTCACCGGCACGTCGAGCGCCCCGACCACGGCGGTGATGAGGGCGTCGTCGTCCTGGATCCGCACGGGGTAGACGCTGCTCGCGCCCGCCTCGGCCAGCGCCTGCAGCCGGGCGATCGCCTCGTCGGCGACGGCGTCCTTGTCCTCGGCGTGCAGGAACAGGTCGGTGCGGCCGTTGATCCACACCGGCACGCCGTGGCTGTCGGCCGCGGCGCGCAGCCCGGCGACGTACTCGGCGTGCTCGGCGGTGGAGCGCACCCGGCCTCCCTCGGAGTGCACCGTGTCCTCCACGTTGAGCCCCACGCCACCGACGTCGAGCAGGCCGGCGACGAGGTCGGCCGGGCTCTGGCCGTAGCCGGACTCGAGGTCGACCGAGACGGGCACGTCCACCGCGGCGATGATCGGGCGCACCGCGGTGAGCACCTCGTCGAACGTCTGACCCTCGTGGTCCTCGGCGCCGCGGGAGTCGGCCAACGGGTGGCTGCCGATGGTCAGCGCGGTGAAGCCGGCGGCCACAGCGGTGCGGGCCGACCACACGTCCCAGACCGTGGGCAGGACCAGCGGGTGGCCGTCGGCGTGCAGGGTGGCGAGGGTGTCGGCGCGGGCGCGGAGGGTCTCGGTGTCCATGGGGCCACCGTAGGGCCGGGGCCGGCCGCCCCGACCACGCCATCACCCGGGCACCCCCGTCAGGAGACTCTGACTTCAGGTGGATCGACCTGAATTCCCTAGCCTGGTGACCACGGTCGGACGGTTCCGCGGAACCGTCGGCGGCGCGGCGGGCCACCAGGCCGAACGCGTCCTACAGCTCACCCGGACAGCATCAACCTCGAGGCCGTCTGCCACGACAGCTGGCGGCGGGCCCACCCTGCGGCTGCGACGAGCGCCTGCGGCGGCGCGAGCGTCGCCGCCGGGAGAGGGCGCGCACCCCGGGCAGCCCCACGACGAGCAGCACCGCCACGACCACCAGGTACACGACGAGGAGCGTGACCGGCGTGCCGACGGCGAGCGCCACCGCGGCGCACCCGCCCAGGAGGCACACGACCTGCACGGCGTCCTGGGCCCACCCGGGCAGCCGCGACCAGCGGGTCACCAGCTCGGACACCACGCGATCATAGCCACGGAGCCGGTCGGGACGTCGCTGTCCGATTCCTGCCCGGAACTCCTGTCCCGCCGCTACGTTCTGCGGATGGCCGACCTGCGCAAGACCCCGCCGACCGGCTCGGGGCAGGCCCGGGGAGCCAGCGGCAGGACGCGCGGCGAGCGGCGCAAGGCGAAGCGCGCTGCCCTGGTCGAGGCCCGCAGGCAGGCCGAGCGGGCGCGACGGAGGCGGGTGCTGCGCTGGGGTGCGGTGGGGGTGGGTCTGTACGTCCTCGCACTCGTGGTCGCCGCCGCGCTCGGCGCGGACGCCGTGCTCCGCGGGATCGGCGTGGGTGTGCCGATGGCGGCGGTGCTGGTGGTCACCGTCGTCATGGCTGTCCGGGCCGCTCGTCAGGAGAGGGGCCGCTCGAACGGCCTCAGCGACGTCAGCGACAACAGTTGGACCTGGTCGGATTGACTCCGGTGGTGGGGACAGCGGCGGCGGCAACGATTGAGCCAGCGGTCGGTCCCTCCCCGGAGGCCCCCGGGGTCGGCCGTTAGCGCTCGTCGTGGGGCACGTGAGTTTCGAGCCCGTTCGGCAGCACCGAGACGCATCCGTGCCCGCCGACCAGGAACCACCTCCGCGGCGCCCTCCTCCCCCGGCACGTCGCGGGGCGCGGCCCAGGTGGCGTCCGGCACCGGTCCGTCCCGGACCAGCGCGGCGGTCAGGTCGTACGGCAGCCTCGGCCGGGTGGAGGTCGGTAGGGCGCTGGCCGGCCACGATGGTGGCGATCGTCGCCGGCGCCAGCCCCACGGCCGCCGCGACTCAGGTGCGCGGCCACCACCGGCGCCATCTCGTCGTGCAGGACACGCTCCGCGGCGTCGAGGTCGGCGGTGCGATGGGGGTCCAGGCGCACGCCGTCAGCGTCCCCTCGATGAGTTCTGCGATCCCGAGCAGTCTCACCTGTCATGACCGACACGACGTGCCACATGACCGTCTCGCTCGACGGCTTCGCCGCCGGGCCCGACCAGAGCCGGGAACAGCCGATGGGCGGCAACGGTGCTATCGGCATGCACCGGTGGCACCTGGGCGAGATCACCCACGAGGCCGACCTCACGGCGCGGGACTGGCTGATGCGGCCGCGCGGTGCCTACGTGATGGGCCGGAACATGTTCGGCCCCGTCCGCGGCGAGTGGGACGAGGACTGGCGCGGCTGGTGGGGCGACGAGCCGCCGTTCCACGCCCCGGTGTTCGTGCTGACCCACCACGCGCAGGACCCGATCGAGATGGACGGTGGCACGACGTTCCACTTCGTCACCGACGGGTTCGACGCGGCGTTCTCTCGTGCTTTGGACGCCGCCGGCGGCCGCGGGGTGGACATCGCCGGCGGCCCGTCGACGGTGCAGCAGGCGCTGCGTGCCGGAGTGGTCGACGAGCTGACCCTCGACATCGCCCCGGTGCTGCTCGGCTCGGGTGAGCGCCTGCTCGACGGCGTCGGCGACCTGACGCTGGTGCCCGTCGAGACGCTGCACTCCCCCCTGGCCACTCACATCCGCTACCGCGTGGAGCGCTAGCGCCGCGGGGTCAGCCGGCCATCGCGGCGAGGCGGTCGTCGATCGGCTGGTGCAGCTGGGACCGCACGGCGCGGGTCATCTCGTCGGCCAGCACCTCGTCGGCGCCGGACTCCAGACCGTCGAGCACCTGGCGGACGACGTCCACGGGGTCCGACTTGGGGCCGTCGGAGGTGGCGTTGCCCATGTCGGTGTTGACGAGGCCGACGTAGACGCCGACCACCTGCACGCCGCGAGGCGCGAGCTCGGTGCGCATGGAGTCGGTCGCGCTTCACAGCGCGGCCTTGCTGACGCTGTAGGTGCGGCCGATAGGCAGCCAGGAGAGCACCGACGCCACGTTGACCACGGCGCCGGAGGCGGCGGCGAGCCGGTCGGCGAAGGCGGCGGTCAGCAGGAGCGGGCCGAAGAGGTGGTCTCCAGTTCGGCGCGCAGCCCGGCGTGCCCGTTGTTCGCGCTGGCCCACACGCGCAAGACCGCCTCGACACGTAGTACGAGCCCTCGCTGGATCAACCACAGGTGGGCGGCGAGCACCAAACACCCAATTTTTGACCCGCAGCCGCCCGTCCAGATCTCGCGCCGTGGCTACACAAGTGGGCGCTCGGTCTGGCATAGAGTTACGGGCTCTTCCCAGATGAGGGTGTAGGTCGGTCGGGCGCGTCGGTCCGCAGATAGACGTCGAGGTCTCCC
>NZ_BAAGQZ010000055.1:0-25273 GCF_054783215.1 Rhodococcus aerolatus
CGCGCGCAGGGCCGCCGACGGCGTGCGGGCGTCGGCCTCGGCGTCGCGCACCGCGGGGTCGCGGCCGGCGCACGCCGCCGCCGCCAGCCCCGCGGCGAGCAGCCCGATGGTGCGCACCCGGCGGACGAGGAACGCGCGCACCGTCGCCACGTCGTGCAGCGCCCCGGACGCGACGGCCGCCTCGACCCCGCCGGAGTGCACGTGGCCGCCGGTGGGCAGCCGGGAGTCGGCCAGGGCGAGCACGGCGGTGAGCACTAGAAGAGGAAGTAGCGCTGGGCCATCGGCAGCTCGGCGGCCGGCTCCTGCTCCCACACCTCGCCGTCCACCCGCACGGTGAAGGTGTCGGGGTCGACCTCGATGCGCGGCTGCGCGGTGTTGCCCGGCATGTCGGCCTTGCCGCGGCGCCGCACGTCGAGCACGGGCACCAGCCGCCGGTCGCACGCCAGCCGGTCGGCCAGGCCGTCCTCGAGCGCCTGCGGGGCGACGAAGTGGACGGAGGTGGCGGCCGCGGCCCTCGGGCTCGCCCCGAACATGGGGCGGGGCAGCACGGGCTGCGGGGTGGGGATCGAGGCGTTGGCGTCGCCCATCTGCGCCCACGCGATCATCCCGCCCTTCACGACGAGGTGCGGGCGCACCCCGAAGAACGCGGGCTCCCACAGCACCAGGTCGGCCAGCTTGCCGGGCTCCACCGAGCCCACCTCGCCGTCGAGCCCGTGGGCCACGGCGGGGCAGATCGTGTACTTCGCCACGTACCGCTTGGCCCGCTCGTTGTCCGCCGCACCGTCACCGGGCAGGGCGCCGCGGCGCACCTTCATCACGTGCGCGGTCTGCCAGGTGCGCATCACGACCTCGCCGATGCGGCCCATGGCCTGGGAGTCCGAGCCGATCATCGAGATGGCGCCCAGGTCGTGCAGCAGGTCCTCGGCCGCGATCGTCGAGGGCCGGATGCGGCTCTCCGCGAACGCGAGGTCCTCGGGCACGGACGGGTTGAGGTGGTGGCAGACCATGAGCATGTCGAGGTGCTCGTCGAGGGTGTTCACGGTGTGCGGCCGCGTGGGGTTGGTCGAGCTCGGCAGCACGTGGCCCTGCGAGGCGACGGTGATGATGTCCGGCGCGTGCCCGCCCCCGGCCCCCTCGGTGTGGTAGGCGTGGATGGCCCGCCCGGCGATCGCGGCCAGGGTGTCCTCGACGAAGCCGGCCTCGTTCAGGGTGTCCGAGTGCAGCGCCACCTGCACGCCCGCGGCGTCGGCCACCGTCAGGCAGGCGTCGATCGCGGCCGGGGTGGAGCCCCAGTCCTCGTGCAGCTTGAAGCCCGACGCCCCGGCGCGCAGCTGCTCCCACATCGCGTCCTGGCGCACCGTGTTGCCCTTGCCCAGCAGCGCGACGTTGACGGGTGTGCCGTCCATCGCCTCGAGCATCCGCGCCAGGTGCCACGCCCCGGGGGTGACGGTGGTGGCCTTCGTCCCCTCGGCGGGGCCGGTGCCGCCGCCGACGATCGTGGTGATCCCGCCGCCGAGCGCCTCGTCGACCACCTGCGGGCACACCAGGTGCACGTGGCAGTCGATCGCGCCCGCGGTCAGGATGCGCCCGTTGCCCGCGATGACCTCCGTCGACGGCCCGACGACCAGGTCGGGGTGCACGCCGTCCATGGTGTCGGGGTTGCCTGCCTTGCCGAGGGCGACGATGCGGCCGTCGCGGATGCCGACGTCGGCCTTGACCACGCCCCAGTGGTCGAGCACCACGGCGCCGGTGATGACCGTGTCGGGCGCCCTCTCCGCGCGGGTCGCGCGGCCCTGGCCCATCGACTCGCGCAGCACCTTCCCGCCGCCGAAGACGGCCTCGTCCCCGGCGCGGCCGGGGCCGCCGCAGCGGTCCTCGGTGACCTCGATGAGCAGGTCGGTGTCGGCGAGGCGGATGCGGTCGCCCGTGGTGGGGCCGTACAGCTCGGCGTAGCGCGCGCGGCTCAGCTCGGCCATCAGGAGTCCGGCTCCCCGTCGGCGTGCAGGCGTCCGGGCGGGTCGAGCGAGAGGCCGTGCACCTCGCGGGTGCCGCCGAGCGGGACGACGGTGACGGTCTGGGCCAGGCCGGGCTCGAACCGCACCGCGGTGCCCGCGGGGACGTCGAGGCGGCAGCCGTGGGCGGCGGCGCGGTCGAAGGTCAGGGCCGCGTTGGCCTGCGGCAGGTGCACGTGGCTGCCGACCTGCACCGGCCGGTCGCCGGAGTTCAGCACCTCCAGGGTGGTCCGCACCGCGCCGGGGTTGAGCTCGATCGTCCCCCCGGCCGCGAGCACCTCGCCGGGGATCACGGGATGGGCCGGTGCACGGTGACGAGCTTCGTGCCGTCGGGGAAGGTGGCCTCCACCTGGACCTCGGTGAGCATCTCGGGAACCCCTGCCATGACGTCGTCGCGGGCGAGCACCTCGGTGCCCGAGGTCATCAGCTCGGCGACGCTGCGCCCGTCGCGCGCGCCCTCGAGCAGGTGGTCGGTGAGCAGCGCGACGGCCTCCGGGTGGTTCAGCTTGAGGCCGCGGGACTGCCGCCGCCGCGCCAGCTCCGCCGCGTAGGACAGCAGCAGCCGCTCCTGCTCGTGGGGTGAGAGCCGCACGCACGCCTCCTGCACGGTCACGGGGACGGTGTCGTCCCGGGCCGTGACGCTAGCGCCGGGGTGTTACGCGCGGGTGTCGGGCGCGGCCGCCGCGGGCCGGGTGCGAGACTGCGGTCCGTGACCGACGGTCTGCTGGTGGTGCTGCTGAGCCTCGGCTCCGCCCTCGCGTTCGCGACGTCCTCGACGGTCAAGCACGTCAGCGCCCAGCAGGTCCCCGACGCGCAGGACCTCCGGGTCCGCTCGGTGGGCCGCCTCGTGGCCGCCACGGTGCGCAACCGCTACTACCTGGCTGGGATCGCCGCCGACGCGGTGGGTCTGACGCTGCAGCTGCTGGCGCTGCACCTCGGGGCCCTGGGGGTGGTGCAGCCGCTGCTCATCACCGGCCTGCTCTTCGCGCTGCTGCTGCGCCAGGCCACCCACCGCCGGGTGAGCCCCCGGGAGATCGCCTGGGCCCTGGTGCTCACCGGCTCGCTGGCCGGCTTCCTCGTCCTCGCGGGCACGGCCGACCGCTCCGGGGCGTCCGAGACCGCGGACAAGGTGCCCGCCGTGGTCGCGGCCCTGGCCGGGGTCGCGCTCGCCGCGGTCTGCGTGGGCCTGGGCCGCAGGCAGTCCCGGGCCGGCCGCTCCGCCGCCCTGCTGGGGGTCGCCGTCGGAGCCACCTACGCGGGCACCGCCGCCCTGCTCAAGACGCTCACCTCGATCGGGCTGCAGGGCCCGGTGGCCCTGCTCACCAGCTGGCAGCTCTACACGGTGCTGGTGGTGGGGGCGGGCGGCCTCGTGCTCAACCAGCTGGCCTTCCAGGCGGGGCCGCTGGCGGCCAGCCTGCCCGCGATCGCCACGGTCGACCCGCTGGCCAGCATCGCCCTCGGCGTCGTGGTCTACGACGAGCGCATCCGCCACGACCTGGCCTCCGGGCTCGGCCTCGCGGTCCTGCTGCTGCTCCTCGGCGTGGCGGTGATCCAGCTGGCCCGCCTCGGCCACCTCGGCGACGCGGCCGCGACGCCGTCCGGACGCCCCGGGGACTGAGCGGCGTCAGGCGGGGGCGGACCGGCCCGTGGGTCCCGGCGGGCCCGCTGCGGGCTCCGGGGTGCCTGCCGCGTCGAGCCGGGGCAGGAGCAGCTCGCGCACCAGCAGCTGCACGGCCGCGGCCACCGGGATGGCCACCAGCGCCCCCACCGCCCCGAGCACGGCTCCCCCGAGCAGGACGGCGACCACGGTCCCCACCGCGGGCACGTCCACGGCCCGGCCGATGATGCGCGGGACGAGCACGTAGTCCTCGACCACCCGGTAGACGAGGAAGAAGCCGACCGTGGCCAGGGTGACCGGGACCGAGACGGTCAGCGCGACGAGGGACACCACGACCCCGGCCACCGTCGACCCCACGACGGGCACCAGGTCCAGCACCGCGGTGGTGATGGCCAGCAGCAGCGGGTAGGGCACCCCGAGCAGGGCCAGCCAGGTGTAGACCACGACGGCCGCGATCACGGAGATGACGACGTTGCCCAGCACGTAGCGCCCCACCGACCCCAGGATGCGGTCGCCGATGAGGATGGCCCGGGGCCGGCGGGGGGCAGGCACGAGGCGGTAGGCGCCGCGGCGCATCCGGGGCAGGCCCGCGAGGAAGAAGATGGTGAGCACCGCGAGCAGCACCAGCTTCGTCACCGCGTCGAGCACCAGGGTCACCAGCGACACCAGGTTGCCGAGCACCACCGAGCCGTTGACGTTCTGCACGATCTGCTGCTCGAGGTCGTAGCGGGAGACGAAGCGGCCGACGGGGTTCGACGTGTCCTGCAGCGTGGCGAGCTGGGCGGGCAGGTCGGTCACCAGCTGCGCGGCCTGCGACGCGACCGGCGGGATGGCCGCCGCCAGCAGCGCCGAGACCGCCGCCAGGGACACCACGGAGACCACCGCCACGCCCAGCCACCGGGGCAGGTGCCGGCGCTCGAGCCACCGCACGACGGGGTCGAGGCCGACGGCCAGGAACAGGGCCAGGCCGATCAGGGTGAGGGGGGTGCGGGCGTCGGTGACGGCCAGCGCGGCGGCCAGGGTGACCACCACGCCGCCGGACGCGGCCATCCCGAGCAGGAAGGGCGAGCGCCGGTCGAACCGCTCCCCCAGGGGGCCGAGGGGTCGGCCCGGCGCGACGAGGTCCTGCGCCACGGACTCCGCCCGGGCCTCGGGGTCCGCCTCGCCCCCCGAGGCCGTGATCGACCGGTGGGGCCGCCCCGCGTCCACCTCGTCCGGCTGCTCGCCGCCGCCGTGCCCACCGCTCACCGTGCCTCCCACCCTCGACCGCCCACCATCCTCGTCGCCCGCGGCAGGCGCGCGCACGCGGAGCCCGCCCTGGGCACCGGTGGCCGTGACTTAGGATTGCCTCACCTCATCTGCTCCACCGACCCGACGCCCCGGACGACCCGAGGAGGACCGTGCCCACCACCCACCCCGCCGGGACCGCCGAGGCTGCCGCGTCCGTGGCGCCCGTGGTGCCCGGGGTCCGTCGGCGGCGGCTGCTGGGGCTGGGGCTGCTCGTCGTGGTCCTCGTCGGCTGCGTGGTCCTCGGCGTCACCGTGGGGGCGCGCCCGACGGGCCCCGGCGAGGTGTGGCGGGCGCTGACCGCCCCCACCGGCAGCGAGGTCGACGTGGTGGTGCGCTCGCTGCGGGTGCCGCGCACGGTCCTGGCCCTGCTCGTGGGGGCCGCGCTCGGCGTGGCCGGCGCGCTGATCCAGGGCCACACCCGCAACCCGCTGGCCGACCCCGGGCTGCTCGGCGTCTCGGCCGGGGCCGCGCTCGCGGTGGTGCTGGCCATCACGCTGCTGGGCGTGGGCACGCCCGCGGGCTACCTCTGGTTCTCCTTCGCCGGCGCGCTGCTGGCCAGCCTCGTCGTCCTCGGCGTCTCCGCCGCGGGCGGGCGGCCCGGGGACCCGCTGACGCTGGCCCTGGCGGGGGCCGCGGTGTCGACCGTGCTGGGGGCGCTGACCAGCGCCCTGGTGCTGCTCGACACGGCCACGCTCGACGGCTACCGGTTCTGGGTGGTGGGCTCGGTCGCCGGGCGGGGCAGCGACGTGCTGGGCACGGTGGCGCCGTTCCTCGTCCTGGGCCTCCTCGCAGCCGTGGCCAGCACCCCGTCGCTCAACGTCGCCTCGCTCGGCGAGGACGTGGCGCGCTCGCTCGGCCAGGGCGTGCTGCGGGCGCGGCTGCTCGGGGTCGTCGTGGTGACGGTGCTGACCGGGGCCGCGACCGCGGCGTGCGGGCCCGTCGGCTTCGTCGGCCTCGTCGCCCCGCACGTGGCGCGGCTGGTGACCGGCCCCGACCACCGCTGGCTGGTGCCGTACGCGGGCCTGCTGGGAGCGGCCCTGCTGCTCGCCGCCGACGTCCTGGGCCGGGTCGTCGTGCGGCCCGGGGAGCTGCAGGTGGGCATCGTGCTGGCCGTCGTCGGGGCGCCGGTGTTCATCGCCCTCGTGCGGCGCCGCCGGGTGGTCCGGCTGTGAGCGTGGCGTCCCGACCGGCCCTGCGCGTGGGGCCCGTCTCGCTGGTGGCCCGACCCCGGGCCGCCGCCGTCGTGGTCGTGCTCGTCGCGGCGCTCGCCGTCGCGTCACTCGTCGAGGTCGCCCTCGGTGACTACCCGCTCGGGCCGGGTGAGGTGCTCGGCGTGCTCGCCGGGGGCGGCAGCCGCGCCGCCCGCGTCGTCGTCCTCGAGCTGCGGCTGCCGCGGGCGCTGACCGGGCTGCTCGTCGGCGCCGCGCTCGGCCTGGCCGGCGCGATCACCCAGTCGGTGACCCGCAACGCGCTGGCCAGCCCCGACGTGCTCGGGGTCACGGCCGGGGCGAGCGCGGCCGCCGTCGGGGTGATCGTGCTCGGCGGCGGCACCGCCACGACCCTGCTGGGGGCGGCGGGGCTGCCCCTGGCCGCGCTGCTCGGCGGCCTCGGCACCGCGCTGCTGCTGCACCTGCTGGCGTGGCGCGACGGGCTCGACGGGGTGCGCCTGGTGCTCGTGGGGATCGGGCTGGGGGCGGTGCTGGTCGCCGTCACCTCCTACCTCCTGGTCCGGGCCGACATCACCCAGGCCGCGCAGGCGACCGTCTGGCTCACCGGCAGCCTCAACGCCCGCGGCTGGGAGCACGTGGTGCCCGTGGCCCTGGCCGTGGTGCCGGTGGGGCTGCTCGTGCTGGTCCACGCCCGGACCCTGGCCGCGCTGCGCCTGGGCGAGGACACCGCGCGCTCGCTGGGGGTCCCGCTGCAGCGGGCGCAGACGGGCCTGCTGCTGGCCGCGGTCGTGCTGGCCTCGGTGGCCACCGCCGCGGCCGGTCCGGTCACCTTCGTCGCGCTCGTCGCCCCCCAGGTCGCGCTGCGCCTGGTGCGCTCGGCCGGGCCGCCGCTGCTGGCCGCGGCGCTGGTGGGGGCGCTGCTCGTCGTGGCCGGCGACCTCGTCGCCCGGGTGGTGCTGCCCGTCGAGCTGCCCGTCGGCATCGTCACCGCCGCCGTGGGCGGCCCCGTCCTGCTCCGCCTGCTCGTCCGCCGCACCCGGGAGGCCACCGCATGACCGACACCAGCGTGACCGACACCAGCGTGACCGGCACCAGCACGACCCCGGCCCGCCTGCGGGCCCGCGGCCTGCGCGTGGGCTACGGCGGGCGCGCGGTGGTGCACGACCTCGACCTCGACGTGCTCGACGGGGCCGTCACCACCGTCATCGGGCCCAACGGGTGCGGCAAGTCCACCCTGCTGCGCGCGCTCGGCCGGCTGCTGCGGCCCACCGGCGGCGTCGTCGAGCTCGACGGGCGCAGCATCGCCGGCCTGCCGACCCGTGACGTCGCCCGCCGCCTCGGGGTGCTCCCCCAGGCCCCGCTCGCCCCGGAGGGGCTCACCGTCGCCGACCTCGTCGCGCGCGGCAGGCACCCGCACCAGCGCTGGTTCCGGCAGTGGTCGGCCGACGACGAGGCCGAGGTCGCCGAGGCGCTGGCCCTGACGGGGATCGGTGACCTCGCCGACCGGCCGGTCGACCAGCTCTCGGGGGGCCAGCGGCAGCGGGCGTGGATCTCGATGGCGCTGGCGCAGGGCACCGACGTGCTGCTGCTCGACGAGCCCACGACCTACCTGGACCTGACCCACGCCGTCGAGGTGATGGACCTCGTCGACCGGCTGCACGCCGAGCTCGGGCGCACCGTGGTCATGGTGCTGCACGACCTGAACCTGGCCGCGCGCTACTCCGACCGGCTCGTCGTCGTGGGCGACGGCACCGTGGTGGCCACCGGCACGCCCCGGGAGGTGCTGACGCGCGAGCTGCTGGCCGAGGTGTTCGGCCTGACGGCGCTGGTGGTCGACGACCCGGTCTCCGACGCACCCATGGTCGTGCCGGTGGGCACCCGCCACGTGCGCCCGGGCTCGGCCGGCCTCAGCGGGGCGCGTCGAGGTTCTGCAGCCGCACCTGGCCCCGGGCCACGACCCGGTCGCGCTCGTCGCGGATGACGACCTGCCAGAGCTGCTGCGAGCGGCCCTGGTGCAGCGGGGTCGCCACCGCCGCCAGCTCCCCCTCGCGCACCGCGCGCAGGAAGTCGGTCGCGTTCGCCACCCCGACGACCGGTCCCCCGCCGTCCCGCCACGCCAGGGCCCCCCGCGAGGCGAGGGTCTCCACGACGGCGCAGTGCGCGCCGCCGTGGACGATCCCGTAGGGCTGGTGCAGGTCCGGGGTGAGCGTCCACCGCGCCCGCACCTCCGCCCCGCTGAGGTGGGTGATCTCGAGGCCGAGCAGGGCGTCGAAGCCGGTGTCGGGCACCGGGGCGTCGGGCGGGGTCACGGGTGCCGACGGTAGCCAGCGGGCGGGGCGGACCGACGCGCGGCATGGGTTAGGTTAGCCTCACCTAAACCGTTCGTCAGGAGGAACCCATGTCCCGACCCGCCCGGCTCGTCGCCGCGCTGGCCGCCCTGCTGCTGCTCACCGCCGGCTGCGCGGGTGCGGCCGACCCGTCGACGGGGTCCGCCACCCCGCCCGGCGACACCGGGGAGGCCGCGTTCCCGGTCACGCTCACCCACGTCTTCGGCGAGACCACCGTCCCCGAGCGGCCGCAGCGGGTGGTGGCCCTCGGCGTCACCGACTCCGACCCGCTGCTCGCCGTCGGGGTCGTCCCCGTCGCGGTCATGCCGTACAGCTTCTACGCCGAGACCGGCGTCGGGCCGTGGGCGCAGGACCTGCTGGCCGGCCAGGACGTCACCGTCCTCGACCCCACCTCCGACGTCGACGTCGAGCAGGTCGCCGCGCTGGAGCCCGACCTGGTGGTGGCGGTGAGCGCCGGCATCGACCAGGCGGTGTACGACCGGCTCTCCGCCTTCGCCCCGGTGCTGGCCCGCCCGCAGGGCACCGTCGCCTACGGGGTGCCGCGCGCCGACGCGACCCGCGCGATCGCCGCCGCGGTGGGCGAGCCGCAGCGCGGCGAGGAGGCGATCGCCCGGGCGGACGCGGCGATGGCGGCCGCCCGCGCCGCCCACCCGGAGCTGCAGGGCGCCACGGGCACGGTGCTGCTGCCGTTCAGCGGGGTGTGGGGGGCCTACACCCCGGGCGACGCGCGGGGGCAGCTCATGGCCGAGCTGGGCCTGCGGCTGCCCGACGCGGTCGCCACCCTCGACGACGGCAGCCGGTTCTACGTCGAGCTGTCCTCCGAGCGCCTCGGCGCGGTCGACGGCGACGTCGTGGTGGTCCTGAGCGACGCCTCGACCCGGGCCGTGGTCGACGCCGACCCCGTGCTGCAGGGCCTGCCCGTGGTCCGCGACGGCGGGCTGGTGCTGCCCGACGCCGACCTGCGGGGGGCGATGTCCTACGGCACCGTGCTCTCGGCCCCGTTCGTCGCCGAGCGGCTCACCCCGCAGCTGGCGGCCGCGGTCGCGGCGACCACCGCCTGAGCCCGGCCGGGGCGGGTCAGCGCCCGCCCCGGCCGGCCAGCCGACGCACCAGCGCGATGCCCTGGCCCAGCGACACGTCCGGCAGGTAGGCCCGGCCGATCGCGTTGCCGATGGCGGGCAGCGCCGCCGGGTCGGGGTAGGTGAGGAACACCGGGCTGTACTCGGGCTGGAACTTCGCCTTGAAGGCGAGCAGCGAGCGGAAGCCGTACACCGGCTCCAGCGCCCGGCCCAGCACGTCGAGCAGCCGCTCGAGTACGGCCGGGTCCGGCGGGTCGGCACCGCCGGGGTCGGCCGGCGCGCCCGCCCGCGGCACCCGGGCCAGCGGCGCCCCGGAGAGGCTGAGCCGCTCCGCGCCCTCCTCCTGCAGCAGCAGCGCGGCCGAGGCGAGCAGGAACTCCATGCTGGGGCGGAAGCCGTCGGTGCGCCGGCGCATGAAGTCCAGCGTCCAGGCCACCACCCGGCCGTCGCGGTGCACGGGCAGCCACGAGGTGACCCCGTGCACCGTGCGGTCGGCGTCCACCGCGACCAGGCACCGGACCTCGGGGTCGTCGACCTCGTCGAGCCCGCCGAGGGTGAACCCCATCTCCGGCAGGCCCTTGTCGGCCACCCACTCCTCGGAGATGGCGGTGATCTGGTCGGTGATGGCCAGCGGCGCCGTCGGGTAGGTCACCCACTCGGCGGTGATGCCGTCCTTGCGGGCCTTGTTCAGGGCGCTGCGCACGTCCTGGAACTTCTTGCCGGTGAAGGCGAGCGTGCCCAGCGGCATCGCCGTCTCCTCGGCGACCTGCAGGTGGCTCCAGCCCAGCTCGGCGCAGACGGCGCGCACCTCCTCGGTGACGCTGTACAGGCACACCGCCCAGCCCTGCGCCGCGGCGTGCTCGGCGAACCCGACCACGGCCGCGCGCAGCTCCCCGGCCGGGCCGACCGGGTCGCCGGTGCTCACCGCCACCCCCGCCTGCACGCGGTAGGCGACGACGCCCCGGCCCGTCGGGGTGAACCAGTACCGGTTGCCCCGCCACGTGGTCATCCAGGACAGCGACGACCCGCCGTGGGCGCGCACCAGCTCCCGCGCCCGCTCCCGGTCGGCGCCGTCGACCTCGACGGGGTCGCGGACGAAGGTGAGCAGGGCCTGCACGGCCAGCGCGGCCCAGAACACCACCCCGGTCCACTCGAAGAGCAGGGTGGCGGGCACGGAGCGGGGCAGGAAGGCGGGGGCGGTCTCGACCAGGTACCCGGGTGGGACGAGCCGGCGCGGCACGTCGAGCAGCAGCGCGCCCAGCCCGGGCGGCCGGTCGAACCCGCCGCGGACCAGCCACCCCAGCGCGGGGTAGAGCACCGCGATGGCCACCAGCAGGCCGCCGGTGGTCAGCGCCAGGGAGCGGTAGGTGCCGCGCGGGGCGGCGACGTCGAAGAAGCGGCGGGTGGCCAGCAGCAGCGCGAGCACTGCCAGCGGGCCCAGCACCGGCACCAGCAGGTCGCGCACCACGGGGACGTCACCGCCGCCGCGCCCCGGCAGCGCCACGCTCTCCCCCGACAGCACGGCCTGCAGGCCCAGCACCGCGGCGAGCACGGCGAGCAGCCCGGTCAGCGCGGCCGCGCCGACGAGCGCGGACCGGCGACCGCGCCGCAGCCCCTCGGCCAGGACGAGCAGCAGCAGCGAGGGCAGCAGGGATAGCACCAGGGGGCCCACCCCGGAGACCCGCAGCTGCGCCTGCAGCTCGGTGCACTCGGCCAGCCGGTCGGGGTCGGCGCACACGTCGAGCACCGTGACCGCGTCGGGCGGGGCCGCGGTGAACACCCCGGCGAGCACCGAGAGCGGCCCCACCGCCTGCGGGGAGAACGCGGCCAGCACGGGCCCGACGGCGCTGGCGGCGACGGCCAGGGAGACCAGCACCCGGCCCTCCCGGCGCGTGCCGGTCACCCGGCGCACCCGGGCGCGCCGACCCACCAGCAGCGGCCCCAGCGCCAGCCCGACGATCGCGGCGGCGAGCGAGGCCAGGTCGTGCAGGAACCCGCCGTAGAGGGCCAGGACGACGAGCACCGTCAGCAGCCCGACCCGCAGCCGGCGGCGCCACAGCGTGTCCATCGTGCAGCTGGCGGCGAGCAGGGCCCCGACGGCGAACGGGACGGGGCCGACGAGCACGGCCCGCTCGAGCTGGCGTGCCCACGCCCCCGGGGAGAGGGCGAGCAGCCGGACCAGCCCGACGGCCAGCAGGGTGCCCAGCACCTGGCTGAGCACGCCCGCGACGAGGACGCGACGGGCCCCCAGCCGCCGCTCGGCCGGGGCGGCCAGCACCACCAGCATCAGGGTGGCCAGCACGTACCCGCTGACCCCGCGCGCCCACAGCAGCGACGTCAGCGGGGTCCACCAGCGGCCGTCGCCCAGCGGGCGGACCCCGACCGCGACGTGGCGCAGCAGCCCGCGCGACGGCCCGTGCACCACGCTGCGGGTGCCCAGGCCGACGGCCCACAGCACCACCAGCAGCCCCACCGTGGCGGGGGCACCCCGCAGGCCGGACCCGACGAGCCGGCCGACCCGGGCGAAGCGGCGCCGCACCGCGGCGGGGGCGGCGGCGGCACTGGCGGTGCTCACGGGGTGATTCCCAGCCGGGCTCCCAGCCAGTCCAGGTTCGCGGTGAGCCCCTCGGCCCACACCCCGTAGTCGTGTCCTCCGGGCAGCACCACCAGGCGCGCGTCCATCCCCGACGCCTGGGCCGCGGCGAAGACCTTCCGCCCCTGCGGCTGGTAGATCCGGTCGTCGCTGCCGACCACGATCGTGGCCGCGGACCCGTCGAACCGGCGCGACCGCATCAGGTCGACGGGGTTGACGGCGGCGTAGGCGGCGGCGTCCCCGCCGAACGCGGCCTGCACGGTGGCCGGCCGCGTGCCGAGGGTGGGCTCGTCCTGCCCGGAGATGTCGAGGAACGTGGGGTAGACGTCGGGGACGTTGGTGCCCAGCTGCAGCGCGCAGGTGCCCCCGTAGGAGAACCCGCCCACCGCCCACTGCCGGGGGTCGTCCTGCACCTGCAGGTTCGCCCGCACCCAGGCGGGCACGTCGACGGCCAGGTAGGTCTGCACCTGGGCGATGCGGGAGTCCAGGCACAGCGGGTTGGCCAGCGGCCCGCCGGTGGCGTCGGCCAGGACCACCACCGGGGCCAGGCCGCCGTGCGCCGCGGCCCACGCGTCCATGGTCGCCACGAGGTGCCCGCCGTTGAGCCAGTCCTCGGTGGTGCCGGGCTGCCCGGAGAGCAGCACCAGCACCGGCAGCACGGCCCGCGGCGTGGCCAGGTAGGCCGGGGGCACCCACACCCAGCCGGGCCGGGCGGAGAACCCCGACGCGGTGGCGGGGATCGACACCTGGCTGAGCGCACCCCGCGACGGCATGCCCGCCGGCGGGGTCCAGCTCGCCGCGAGCGGCAGCGAGGCCACCGCGGTGGTCACGTCGGTGGTCAGCCGGTCCAGCGGGACCTCCTCGGGGCGGCCGACCCCCAGCACGGTGCCGACGGTGGGGAAGGCGCGGAAGGAGACGTTGACCCGCTCGGCCGCGGCGAGCACCACCAGCAGCACCGCGAGCCCGGTCACCACCTTCGGCGCCCACCCCCGGGCGGCGGCCCCCCGGGGGACGAGCAGGGCGAGCCCGGCGAGGCCGAGCGCCACCCAGCCGTACACCGACCACGGCAGCGGGTCGGGGAACGGCTTCCACACCCGCTCCACCACCACCCAGCCCGCGGTGACGAGGACCGCGGTGACGAGCAGCGCGACGGGCAGCCGCCGGCGCAGGTAGCGGCGGTCGCGGCGCAGCAGCAGCCAGGCGACGCCGGCGAGCGCCGCCACGACCGTGGCCGGGGGCACCCAGCCGGTGAGCAGGGAGAGGTCGGTCAGGACGTGCACCGGCCCGGCTCAGCCCCTCGCCCGGCGGCGCGAGTCGACGACCCCGGTGTCGAACCCGGCCAGGTGCAGCCCGCCGGCGAAGCGCGCGTGCTCGATCTTGAGGCAGCGGTCCATGACCACGGTCTGCCCGGCCGCCTCCGCCTCGCGGGCCACGGCCTCGTCCCACAGCCCGAGCTGCAGCCACAGCACGGGCGCCCCGACCTCGCGCGACTGCGCGGCCACGCCCGCCAGCTCGGACGGCCTGCGGAACACGTCGACCACGTCGGGCCGCTCCGGCAGGTCGGCCAGGCTCGGGTAGCAGGGCAGGCCCAGCACGGAGTCCAGCCGCGGGTTGACCAGCCGCACGGTGTAGCCCGTGCTGGCCTGCAGGTAGGTGGTGACGAAGTAGCTCGCCCGCGACGGGTCGTCCGACGCGCCCACCACGGCCACCACCCGGGCCTCGTCGAGGATCCTCTTGCGCTCCAGCGCCCCCGGGCCCTCCCACGTCCTCACGCGGCACCCTCGTCCGCGGCCGGGCCGGTCGCGACCGCCAGCGCCTGGTCGAGGTCCCACAGGATGTCCTCGAGGTCCTCCAGCCCGACGCTGATCCGCACCAGGTCCGGCGGGACCCCCGCGTCGCGCAGCTGGGCGTCGCTGAGCTGCTGGTGGGTGGTCGAGCCGGGGTGGATGACCAGCGTGCGGACGTCCCCGATGTTGGCGAGGTGGCTGCACAGCTGCAGCGCCTCGATGAACCGCTGCCCCGCGGCCCGCCCGCCGGCGACGCCGAAGCTGAACACCGAGCCGGGGCCCAGCGGCAGGTAGCGCCGCGCGCGGGCGTGGTGGGGGTGGCTGGGCAGGCCCGCCCAGCGGACGTAGGAGACCCGCTCGTCGGCCTCGAGCCAGCGGGCGACGGCGTGGGCGTTGGCCAGGTGCGCCTCCATGCGCTGGGGCAGCGTCTCCACGCCCTGCAGCAGCTGGAAGGCCGACTGCGCGGCCAGGGTGCCGCCGAGGTCGCGCATCTGCTCCGAGCGCAGCTTGGTCAGGAAGCCGTACTCGCCGAAGTTGCCCCACCAGCTCAGCCCGCCGTAGGACTCGACCGGCTCGACCATGCTCGCGAACCGCGGGGTGCCCTCCGGGGTGAGCACCGACCAGTCGAAGCGGCCGGACTCGACGACGATGCCGCCGAGCACCGTGCCGTGGCCGCCGAGGAACTTGGTGGCCGAGTGGACCACGACGTCGGCGCCGTGCTCGAGGGGTCGGCACAGCCACGGCGTGGCGGTGGTCGCGTCCACCACCAGCGGCACCCCCGCGGCGTGGGCGACCTCGGCCAGGCCGGCGAGGTCCGCCACCTCGCCGGAGGGGTTGGAGACCACCTCGGCGTAGACCAGCTTGGTCTCGGGCCGGATCGCGGCGGCGTAGTCGGCCGGGTCGGTGCCGGGGACGAAGGTCGTGTCGACGCCGAAGCGGCGCAGCGTGACGTCGAGCTGGGTCACGGTGCCGCCGTAGAGCGCGGCCGCGGAGACGACGTGGTCACCCGCCCCGCACAGGGCGGCGAAGACGGCGAACTCGGCGGCCATCCCGCTGGCCGTGGCGACCGCCCCGATGCCGCCCTCCAGGCTCGCCACCCGCTCCTCGAGCGCGTTGACCGTGGGGTTGGAGATGCGGCTGTAGATGGTGCCGTACTTCTGCAGGGCGAACAGGGCGGCGGCGTCGGCGGTGTCGTGGAAGACGAAGCTGGTGCTGCTGTAGATCGGCACCGCCCGGGCGCCCGTGGCGGCGTCGGGGCGGCCGCCGGCGTGCAGGGCGCGGGTGCGCAGCCCCCAGGCCCGGTCACTCGTGGTCACGGTTCCTCCTCGTCTCGGTGCCAGTGTGCCGCACCCCCGGCAGTAGGTTCCCGGGGTGGCCGCCTTCACCGTCGACGAGCGCAACGCCCTGCTGCCGGGGACCCTGCCCGGCCTGCTCGGCCTGCAGGTCACGGCGGTCTCCGCCGGGGAGCTGCGGGCGAGCCTGGTGGTGCGCAGCGAGCTGCTGGCCCCCAACGGCTACCTGCACGCGGCCACCGTGGTCGGCCTCGCGGACACCGCCTGCGGCCTGGCGACCCGCTGGTTGCTGCCCGACGACGCCCGCGGCTTCACCACCCTGGAGCTGAAGTCCAACTTCCTGGGCACGGCCCGCGAGGGCACGCTGGACGTGCTGGCCACCAACGCCCACGCCGGCCGGACCACCCAGGTGTGGGACGCGGTGGTCACCCACCGCGAGTCCGGCCGCACCACCGCGCTGTTCCGCTGCACCCAGCAGGTGCTGCACCAGCGCTGAGCGCCGGGCCCGCGCTCAGCGCTGGTAGACGTCCGGGATGCCGTCGTGGTCGTCGTCGACCTGCTCGAGCTCCCACAGCCGCTTGTAGGTCCGGTTGCGCAGCCGCAGCACCACCGCGGCGAGCAGCGCGGCCAGGATCGACCCGCACAGCACGCCCACCTTGACGTGCTCGTCGCGCAGCGAGCCCGTGCCGAAGGCCAGCTCGCCGATGAGCAGCGACACCGTGAAGCCCATCCCGGCGAGCATCGAGAGCCCGAGCACGTCGACCCAGCGCAGGTCCGGGTCGAGCCGGGCGCTGGTGAACCGGTCCATGAGCCACGTCGAGCCCAGGATGCCGATCGTCTTGCCGACGACCAGGCCGACGACGATCCCCAGCGCCACCCGGTCGCTCAGCGACTCGACCAGGCCCGAGAGGCCGCCGACGGTGACGCCGGCCGCGAAGAAGGCGAACACCGGCACGGCCAGGCCCGAGGACAGCGGGCGCAGCCGGTGCTCGAAGTGCTCGGCGAGCCCGGGGCCCGCGTCGGGACCACCCGCGGCGTCGCTGCGCACCACGGGCACGGTGAACGCCAGCAGCACCCCCGCCACCGTGGCGTGCACCCCGGAGGCGTGCACCAGCGCCCAGGTGACGGCGGCCAGCGGCAGCAGCAGCCACCACGACCGCACCCGGCGCTGCACCAGCACGGCGAACAGCGCGAGCGGGACCAGGGCCCCCACCAGCGGCAGCGGGGCGAGGTCGGTGGTGAAGAACAGCGCGATGATGGTGATGGCGATGAGGTCGTCGACCACCGCGAGGGTGAGCAGGAAGGTGCGCAGCGCGGTCGGCAGGTGCGTGCTGATCACGGCGAGCACGGCCAGGGCGAAGGCGATGTCGGTCGCGGTGGGGATGGCCCACCCCTCGGTCGCGCCCCCCGCGCCGAGGTTGATGACGAGGAAGATCACGGCGGGCACCACCACGCCCGCGGCCGCGGCCACGACGGGCAGCGCGGCCCGGCGCGGGTCGCGCAGGTCCCCGGCCACGAACTCCCGCTTGAGCTCGAGCCCGGCGACGAAGAAGAAGATGGCCAGCAGCCCGTCGGCCGCCCACTCCCCGATCGTGAGGTCGAGGTGCAGCGCGGCGGGGCCCAGCTCGAGGTCGCGCAGCGACGCGTAGGCCTCCGACACCGGCGAGTTGGCCCACACCAGGGCCACCACCGTGGCCAGCAGCAGCAGCGCCCCACCGACGGTCTCCTGGCGCAGCAGCGACGCGATGCGCGCCGCCTCCGGCCAGGAGCCGCGGCCCAGCAGCGTCGACCCCTGCTGCGAGGATCCCTGCTCGGGGTCGGGCGTGGGCTGCTCGGCGGACGGCGGCTGTGAGGTCACGAGGGGCTTCTCCCGGGGTCGCGTGTGGATCTGCCGGCCAGGCGCCGGCGGACCGCCGACCAGACTTCCCGGCTCACCGCGGACCAGGGTAGTCCCCCGGCGCCCGGATCGTCCCCTTCGGTGACCAGCCACCGCGCCCGGGCGCACCGGGCGACGACGCCGACCAGCCGGTACCGTCACGACACCTGTTCACCGACGCACCGTGCGAGCACGCCCCGGGAGGACCTCGTGACCACCACCGACGAGCGGCCGACGCAGGACTCGACCGGGCCTGCCACCGGGCCCGCCACCCTCCGCGGCGGGTCGACGGCCCGCGCGCTGACCGACGTGCTCGACGGCCGGTGGGCGCACGTGCGCCGCTGGGCGCGCGAGCAGCCCGACCCGACCCGGTTCGCGCCCGTCTACGGCGAGAGCCACGCCGACGCCCGGGACCGGGTGCGCCGGCTCGCCGAGGAGGTCGCGCAGACCGGGCAGACCGCGCTGGGGTTCGTCTCGAAGCACGGGGGCGGGGACGACCCGGGCGGCTCGGTCGCGTCGATCGAGATGCTGGCCTACGGCGACCTGTCGCTCATGGTCAAGGCGGGCGTGCAGTGGGGCCTGTTCGGCGGGGCGGTGCAGGCCCTGGGCACCGAGCGCCACCACGCCGAGCTGATCCCGTCGATCATCGACCTCTCGCTGCCCGGCTGCTTCGCCATGACCGAGACCGGGCACGGCTCGGACGTGCAGCAGCTGCGGACCACGTGCACCTACGACCCGGCCACGCAGACCTTCGACCTGCACACCCCGCACGAGTCGGCGCGCAAGGACTACATCGGCGGCGCGGCGCACGACGCGCGCACCGCCGTGGTGTTCGCGCAGCTGCTGGTGCAGGGCGAGCAGGGGCTGACCGGGTACGGCGTGCACGCCTGGGTGGTGCCGATCCGCCACGCCGACGGCACCCCCTGCGACGGCGTGACGCCGGGCGACGACGGCCCCAAGGCGGGGCTCAACGGCGTCGACAACGGCCGGCTCTCCTTCGACCACGTGACGCTGCCGCGGGAGGCCCTGCTCGACCGCTACGGCTCGGTGGCCGAGGACGGCACGTACTCCTCGCCCATCGACAACGAGACCAAGCGCTTCTTCACCATGCTCGGCACCCTCGTGCGCGGCCGCATCAGCGTCGGCGGGTCCGCGGGCAGCGCGGCCAAGGTCGCCCTGGACATCGCGGTGCGCTACGGCGACACCCGCCGCCAGTTCGCCGCCCCCGGCCGCGACCGGGAGGTCGTCGTGCTGGACTACCTGGCCCACCAGCGGGTGCTGCTGCCCGCGCTGGCCAAGTCGTACGCGCTGCACTTCGCCCAGGAGGAGCTGGTCGTGCTCATGCACGAGCTGCTCACCGACGGTGGCTACCCCGCCGACGCCACGGCCGGCGACGCGGACCGCGAGAAGCGCCAGCGCGAGCTGGAGTCCCGCGCGGCCGGGGTCAAGGCCGTCGGCACGTGGCACGCCTCGCGGACCATCCAGGCCTGCCGCGAGGCGTGCGGCGGCGCCGGGTACCTCGCCGAGAACCGGCTGCCGCAGCTGCGGGCCGACATCGACGTCTTCACCACCTTCGAGGGGGACAACACCGTCCTCATGCAGCTGGTGGCCAAGGGCCTGCTCACCGGGTTCCGCGACGACCTCGGCGACATGTCGGGCTGGGGCAAGGCGCAGTTCGCGGCCGACCAGGTGGTGGGCACGGTGCTGGAGCGCACCGCGGCCCGCGGGCTCATCCAGCGCCTCGTCGACGCCGTGCCCGGCCGCGAGGAGGACGTCTCGCTGCTCGACCGCGGCTGGCAGCTGGCGCTGCTCGAGGACCGCGAGAAGCACGTCCTGGAGGGTGCCGCCCTGCGGCTGCGCTCGGCGGCGGACCCCGACAAGGACCCGTTCGCGGTGTTCAACGCCGCCCAGGACCACGTGCTGGCCACCGCGCACGCCCACGTCGACCGGGTGCTGCTCGAGGCCTTCGTCGCCGCGGTCGAGAAGTGCGCGGACCCGGCGGCCAAGCAGGTGCTCTCGCGGCTCTGCGACCTGTTCGCGCTCTCGACGATCGAGGCCGACCGGGCGTGGTTCCTCGAGCACGGCCGCCTCACCCCGGCGCGGTCCAAGGCGATCACCAGCGCGGTCAACGAGCTGTGCGGCCGGGTCCGGCAGGACGCGATCACCCTGGTCGACGCGTTCGCCATCCCGCGGGAGTGGATGGCGTGCGCCATCCTCGACGAGGAGGGCCCCCGCCAGGAGGCCACCCACGCCGAGGACCAGCGGGCCGCCGCCCAGGCCGAGCCCGACCCGGGTGCGACCGCGACCGACGTCGACGTGGCCCCGGCTCAGTAGCCTGGACGGCGAACCCCCACCCGAGGAGACCACCGTGGCGTCACCCCTGCTCGCCCGCATCGCCCGCTTCGCCGCCAGCCCGCAGGGCCGTCGGCTGGCCGCCCAGGCCAAGGACTACGCGTCGAAGCCGGAGAACCGCGCCAAGATCGAGCAGGTGCGCCGCAGGCTGGCCGAGAAGGGCCGGGGCACGGACGGCCCGGGGACGCCGCCCGCACGCCGACCCTGACCCGGCCGCGGCTCAGTCGAGGAAGATGTCGGGCACCAGCTGGTCCTGGCTGCCGTCGGAGTAGCCGGACAGGTCGGTGACCCCGACGCCGGCCAGCACCTCGTCGTCGAGCAAGGCCTGCCCCGTGATCGACCGGCCCGTCGAGGTGAGCACCACGTGGGCGGCGTCGGCGACGATCTCGGGGGTGCGCGAGCGGGCCATGGAGTCGTCGCCGCCGAGCAGGTTCTGCACCGCGGCGGTCGCGATGATGGTGCGCGGCCACAGTAGGTTCGAGGCGACGCCGTCGCCGGCGAGCTCGGTGGCCCAGCCCAGTCCCAGCAGGCTCATGCCGTACTTGGCCAGGGTGTAGCCGGGGTGCGCGCCCAGCCACTTCGGGTCCAGGTTCAGCGGCGGCGACAGCGTCAGCACGTGGGCGTTGTCGCTGCGCTTGAGGTGCGGCAGCGCGGTGCTGGTGAGCAGGAAGGTGCCGCGCACGTTGATCTGCTGCATGAGGTCGAACCGCTTCATCGGCAGGTCGGCGGTCCCGCTGAGGTTGATGGCGCTGGCGTTGTTCACCACCGCGTCGATGCCGCCGAACTCGGCGACGGCTGCCGCGACCGCCCGCTCCACGTCCGCGTCGACGCGCACGTCGCCGACCACCGGCAGCGCCTGCCCGCCCGCGGCCCGGATCTCCTCGGCGGCGGTGAACACGGTGCCGGGCAGCCGCGGGTCGGGCTCGGCGGTCTTGGCCAGCAGCACGAGGTTGGCGCCGTCGCGGGCGGCGCGCAGGGCGATGGCCAGGCCGATCCCCCGGCTGCCGCCCGACATGATGATGGTGCGCCCCGCCAGCGACCCCGTGTCCGTGCCCGTCATGCGACCGTCCTCACCTCGTCGTGTGTCCGGGTCAACCTAACGAGGCCCGTCCTTCACTCGCGCGCGGGCTCCCGGACGACTTGACTGGGGACATGAGTGACAACGACAGCACCGCCAAGGCCCAGATCGGCGTGACCGGCCTCGCCGTCATGGGATCGAACATCGCGCGCAACCTGGCCCGGCACGGCCACACCGTGGCGCTGCACAACCGGACCACGTCCAAGACCGACACCCTGCTCGACGCCCACGGCGACGAGGGCGACTTCGTCCGCACGGAGACCATGCAGGAGCTCGTCGACGCCCTCGAGAAGCCCCGGCGGGTGCTGATCATGGTCAAGGCGGGCGACCCCACCGACGCCGTCATCGGCGAGCTGGCCGAGCTGATGGAGCCGGGTGACGTCATCATCGACGGCGGCAACGCCCTGTTCACCGACACCATCCGCCGCGAGAAGGAGCTCCGCGAGAGCCACGAGATCAACTTCGTCGGCGCCGGCATCTCCGGCGGCGAGGAGGGCGCGCTGAACGGCCCGTCGATCATGCCCGGCGGGTCGGCCGAGGCCTACGAGTCGCTCGGCCCGCTGCTGGAGTCGATCTCCGCGCACGTCGACGGCGAGCCGTGCTGCGTCCACATCGGGCCCGACGGCGCCGGCCACTTCGTCAAGATGGTGCACAACGGCATCGAGTACGCCGACATGCAGCTCATCGGCGAGGCCTACCACCTGCTGCGCGAGGTCCTCGGCAAGTCCCCGGCCGAGATCGCCGAGGTGTTCAAGGCCTGGAACTCCACCGAGCTCGACAGCTACCTCATCGAGATCACCGCCGAGGTGCTCGCCCACGTCGATGAGAAGACGGGGAAGCCCTTCGTGGACGTCATCGTCGACGCCGCGGAGCAGAAGGGCACCGGCCGCTGGACCGTGAAGTCCGCCCTCGACCTGGGCGTGCCCGTCTCCGGCATCGCCGAGGCCGTCTTCGCCCGCGCCCTGTCCGGCCACACCGAGCAGCGCGAGCACGCCAAGGAGCTGGGCCGCGGGTCGCTGAGCTACTCCGTGGAGGACGCGGACGCCCTCGTCGAGGACATCCGCCTCGCGCTGTACGCCAGCAAGGTCGTCGCCTACGCGCAGGGCTTCGACCAGATCCAGGCCGGCAGCGACGAGCACGGCTGGGACGTCACCAAGGGCGACATGGCCAAGATCTGGCGGGGCGGCTGCATCATCCGGGCCAAGTTCCTCGACCGCATCAAGGAGGCCTACGACGCCGACGCCGAGCTGCCCAGCCTGATCCTGGCGCCGTTCTTCCGCGAGGTCGTGGAGAACGCCCAGGACAGCTGGCGCCGCGTGGTCGCCGCGTCGGCCATGGCCGGGGTGCCCGCGCCCGGGTTCGCCTCCGCGCTGTCCTACTACGACGCGCTGCGCGCCGACCGGCTGCCCGCCGCCCTGACCCAGGGGCTGCGCGACTTCTTCGGCGCGCACACCTACAACCGGGTCGACGCCGGGGGCACGTTCCACACGCTGTGGTCGGAGGACCGCAGCGAGGTCCGGGAGGAGCCCCGCCAGCAGATGCGCACCACCAAGGACTGACCCGGGTCAGTCGGGGCCGACGGCACCGGCCGGGAGCCCGCGCGCGAGGACCTCGCCGCGGAAGAACCCGGGCCGGTGCCGTCGCGCCGCCCACGCCAGCGGCAGGCCCAGCAGCAGCGAGCCCACCCCGAGCAGGAACACCCCGCCCACCTGCCAGTGCGGCGGGAACGGCAGCGTCCAGGACGTCTCCCCCGCCCCCGGGCCCCAGCTGGTGACGGCGGTGACGACGACGGCGCCCAGCAGCACGCCCCCGCCGAGCAGCGGGGCGACGCCGCGCAGCAGCAGGTGCCGGGGGCTGCGCAGCAGCGTGCGGCGGAACAGCCACGCGCAGGCCAGGCCCGTCAGCCCGTAGTAGACGCCGACGGCCAGGCTCACCGCCGAGACGGCGTCGACCACCACGGCGCCGTCGGAGACCTCGTTCATCACCACGTACCCGACGACGGAGACCGCGCCGAACGCCACGGTCGACGTGGTCGGCGTCGCCCACCGCGGGTGCACCCGGGCGAAGGTGTCGGGCAGCGCGCGGTGCACCCCCATGGCCAGGGTGGTCCGCGCCGTCGGCAGGATCGTGGTCTGGGTGCACGCGGCGGCCGAGGTCAGCACCATGAGCAGCAGCAGGCCCACCGCCAGCCGGCCGAGCGGGCCGTCGCCGAACACCGCGGCGCCCAGCACGGAGAGCACGTCGTCGGCGTTGCCGGGGTTGGCCAGCCCGGTCCCCGTCTCCCCCACCCCGGCGAACGCCTGGGCGGCCACGGTGACCAGCACGTACACCGACACCAGCGCGACGGTGGAGACGACGGCGGCCAGCCCGGGCACGCGGTGCCGGTCGGTGGTCTCCTCGTTGACGCTCAGCGCGGAGTCCCAGCCCCAGTAGATGAAGACCATGAGCAGGGTGGCGGGGACCAGCGCGCCGGGCGCGATCGCCGTCGGGTCGAACCAGGACCAGCTCGGGGTCAGCGCCGCCTCCCCGGCGCTGCCGGTGGCCACCCGCACCAGGGCCACCACCGCGAACAGGGCCAGCGCCACCACCTCGACGGCCAGCAGCACCGCCTGCAGCCGGGCGGAGAGCTCGGTGCCCCGCAGGCACAGCGCCGTCATGGCCACGATGAAGGCGAGCCCCACGGCCAGCACCCCCGGGCCGCTCGCGTCGCGGCCGATGCCCTCGGCGCCGGCGAGCAGGAACGTGTACTGCCCCGCGACCTGCGCCAGGCTGGCCATGACCAGCACGTCGGCGGCCACGATCGCCCAGCCGCCCAGCCAGCCCACCCACGGCCCGAAGGCCCGGGTGGCCCAGGTGAAGGTGGTGCCGCAGTCCGGCTCGAGCGCGTTGAGCTCCCGGTAGGCCAGCGCCACCCCGAGGATGGGCAGGAACGCGAGCACCACCACCACCGGCGCCTGCACCCCCACGCCGGCCACGACGAGGCCGAGCGTCGCGGCGAGGCTGTAGGCGGGGGCGGTCGAGGCGACACCGACGACGGTGGCCGTGGTCAGCCCGAGCGCACCCGGCGCCAGGCCCTTGTCGGGCGGGGTCAGCGCGCGGGTGGCGGTCGGCACGGCGGCATCCTGCCAGCGGACCAGCGCTGCACGTCACAGGGCGCGTCGGGGGGCGTGGGGCGGGCGAGGCTGTAGGGTCGTCCCCGAGACGTGGCCCGGCGCGGTGAGTGACACCCGCCCGCGGCCCGCGTGGCCGGTCACCGACGATCCGGCTCCACCCGGTTGGTCCGCACTCGGCGGACGTGAGAGTTCCGGTTCGGTTCACCCCACCCTCGTCGTGACGGCCCCACACCCCGCCGTCGCGCGACGTCCTGCCCCGACCGCGCACTCCGCGGCGGCGCCGGGACGTGACCGACGTACCGGAGGTACACCCGTGGCCCACGAGCCCACCCCCAGGAACACCCCCAGCACCACCCCCAGCACCACCGCGACCGACGGGCGCACGTTCGCCGACCTGGGCCTGCCCGCCCCGCTCGGTGACGCGCTCACCGCCCGCGGCATGGTCGCCCCCTTCCCCATCCAGGCCGCCGCGATCCCCGACGCCCTCGCCGGGCGCGACGTGCTCGGCCGCGCGCAGACCGGCTCCGGCAAGACGCTGGCCTTCGGCCTGCCGATGCTGGCCCGCCTCGCCGGCGGCAAGACGACCCCCAAGCGCCCCCGCGGCCTGGTGCTGGTGCCCACCCGCGAGCTCGCCCAGCAGGTCTCGGACTCGCTGCAGCCCTTCGCCGACATCCTCGGCCTGAAGCTGCACGTCATGGTCGGCGGCACCTCGATGAACCGCCAGATCGACGCGATGCGCCGCGGGGTCGACATCCTCGTCGCCACCCCGGGCCGGCTCGCCGACCACCTGCAGCAGGGCACCACCGACCTGGGCGGCGTCGTCGTCACCGCGCTGGACGAGGCCGACCACATGGCCGACATGGGCTTCCTGCCCCAGGTCAAGCGGCTGCTCGACAAGACCCCGAAGGGCCAGCGGCTGCTGTTCTCCGCCACCCTCGACGGGGACGTCGACGTCATCATCAAGCGCTACCTGACCAACCCGGTCACCCACTCCACGGCGCCCGTCGCCTCGCAGGTCTCCACCATGGAGCACCACCTGCTCGTGGTCTCCGACGCGGACAAGAAGGCCGTCGTCGCCCACGTCGCGAACCGCGAGGGCCGCACCATCATGTTCGTGCGCACCAAGCACGGCGTGGACCGGCTGGCCAAGCAGATCCGCGCCACCGGCACCGCCGCCGGCGCGCTGCACGGGGGCAAGGCGCAGAACAACCGCACCCGCACGCTGGACGCGTTCAAGTCCGGCTCCACGCCGGTGCTGGTGGCCACCGACGTCGCCGCCCGCGGCATCCACGTCGACGAGGTCAGCCTCGTGGTGCACGTCGACCCGCCCGCGGACCACAAGGACTACCTGCACCGCGCGGGCCGCACCGCGCGGGCCGGGGACGACGGCGTCGTGGTCACCCTGGTGACCCCGGAGCAGCGCCGCGAGGTCGAGACCATGACCCGCAAGGCCGGGGTCAAGCTCGGCACCACCCCGGTGAGCGCCGGCGACCCCGCCCTGGTCGAGATCACCGGGTCCCGCCCGCCGACGGGGGCACCGATCCCCGAGCCCGCCCCGCAGCCGCAGGGCACCCCGCGGCGCAGCCCCGCCGGCCGCTCCGGGGGCGGCGCGCGCACCGGCGGTGGCGCCCGCTCCGGTGGCCACGCCGGGGGCGGTCGCTCCGGC
>NZ_BAAGQZ010000056.1:0-1275 GCF_054783215.1 Rhodococcus aerolatus
TGAGTGCGGTGGGGGTCGTCTCCTGCTGTTCGGGGTCGGTGCCGCGGGCTTGGGCGAGGATGTCGAGGCCGATGTAGCGGCGCATCTCGGTCCACTCGTCGTGCTGCTCGGCCAGTACGGCGCCGACGAGGCGGATCAGGGAGGCCCGGTCGGGGAAGATGCCGACGACGTCGGTGCGGCGGCGGATCTCGCGGTTGAGTCGTTCCTGGGGGTTGTTCGACCAGATCTGCCGCCAGATCGGCTTGGGGAACGCGGTGAACGCGAGGACGTCGGCGCGGGCGGCGTCGAGGTGGGCGGCGACGGCGGGGAGCTTCTCGGTGACGGTGTCGAGGACCCGGTCGTACTGGGCGGTGACGGCGGCGGCGTCGGGCTGGTCATAGACCGAGTGCAGCAGCGCCTTGACCCATCCCCACGCCGACTTCGGCGTGGCGGCCATCAGGTTCGCCGCGTAGTGGGTGCGGCAGCGCTGCCAGGTCGCCCCGGGCAGGGTGGCCCCGATCGCGGCGACGAGCCCGGCATGCGCGTCGGAGGTGACAAGGGCGACCCCGGACAGGCCGCGGGCGGTGAGGTCGCGGAAGAACGCCAACCACCCGGCGCCGTCCTCGGCGGAGGTGACGTGCAGCCCGAGGATCTCCCGGTAGCCGGCCGCGTTGACCCCGGTCGCGAGCAGGGCGTGGACCCCGACGGTGCGCCCGTCCTCGCGGACCTTGAGCACGAGGGCGTCCGCGGCGAGGAACGTGTACGGGCCCGCGTCGAGCGGGCGGGTCCGGAACGCCGCCACCTGGGCGTCGAGGTCCTTGGCCATCTCCGAGACCTGCGACTTCGAGAGCCGCGTGATGCCCAGGGTCTCCACCAGCTTCTCCATCCGCCGGGTCGAGACCCCCAGCAGGTAGGAGGTGGCGACCACGCTGACCAGCGCGGCCTCAGCCCGACGGCGTCGCTCGAGGAGCCAGTCCGGGAAGTAGGACCCGGTACGCAGCTTGGGGATCGCGACCTCCACCGTTCCGGCCCGGGTGTCCCATTCCCGGGACCGGTAGCCGTTGCGGGAGTTCACCCGCTCCCCGCTGCGGGTCCCGTAGGCGGCCCCGCACACGGCGTCGGCCTCGGCGCCCATCAACGCCTCCACGAACGTGCTGATCATCTGTCGAAGCAGGTCCGGACTCGCCTCGGCAAGCTGCTCGTGCAACCACCCGGACAGGTCGATACTCGGTGACGCGGTCATCGCGTGACTCCTCAGGTAGAGATCCTTGGTCGGTTCTCGAAGAGGATCACGCG
>NZ_BAAGQZ010000057.1:0-10042 GCF_054783215.1 Rhodococcus aerolatus
CCGGCCGCCCCGGCACCACCAGCGGCGGCCCCGGCCCCGCCGGTGACGACCGCGGCACCGACGGCGACCGCAGCCGCCCCGAGGGCGGCACCGGACATGGCACCCGACCCCGCCGAGGTCATAGGGGCGACGAAGCGCAGCATCGCCGGCAGCGACAGCCCGGCCAGGGCCAGGACCGCGGTCCCGGTCAGGGTCGACATGAGCGCGGTCGTGGTGGGGTCGTCGGTGGTGAACTTTCCGGCTCCGTTGAGCAGGACGAACCCGGAGGCGTAGATGATCGCCGCGACCGGCTTGAGCAGCACGAACGCGATAAGCCAGGCGTTGATCTTCTTGTACCACTGCAAGCCCTGCTCGGTCGTCGACAGCGACGCCGCGAGCGGCCACACCGCGACCAGCACCACCAGCAGACCACCCCGGATGATCATGAATATGACCATCGCGCCGGCCCCGAGGACCGCGAAGATGCCGGTCACGATGGTCAGTAGCGGCGTCAGCGCCAGCAGCGACTCGTTGCCCAGCAGCGACGGGGCGGACTGGTCGAACGACGACCCGGTGGCCTGCTCGATGACCCACGGGGCGAACTGGTCCCCGGCGTCGATCAGCAGCGCCACGACCGCCCCTCCGGCGGCGGTGACCCCGATGAGACGGACCAGCATCTTCACGCCCTCGGCGGCGTGCTCACCCTTCGCGGTGATCCCGATGCGGGCCCCGCAGAGGATCAACCCCACTACCGCGGCCAGCAGGGTGAAGTAGCCGAGGTCGGCTTGCAATGGGGTCGCCACCCCTGCGTTCTGCGCTGACCCGTCCCCCAGCTTCGGGGAGGGGATGTTCAGCCAGAACGTGCCCAGGGTCTTGAGGATCGAGGTCACCATGTCCGCGGCCGAGTGCCGCAGCTCGTCCAACGCGGAGTTGGTCACCTTCGAGACGGCGGTGCCGACGGCGGAGGAGCCGTAGCACTTGAGGTCTAGGAAGTCGCACATCAGCTGACCCCCGACCACGGGGTGAAGCTCGCGAGGCTGGGCAGCGACGCCGCGGTGACCACGATGCTCGGGCCCGGCTGGGGAACGACCCGCCAGTCACCCGAGTACCACTGGAGCGCGAACGTGAGCCCGCTGTACTGGCCGGTGGCGCCGCCGACGTTGTAGGCGAGGGTGATGCTGGCCTGATCGGGGGTGTAGGTGATGAACCGGAACCCGGCGAGCTGGATGCTCGTCGGCGAGGTCGAGTCGCTGCCCGCGGGCTTCACGGCCGCGGCGTACTGGTTCGGGACGACGCAGCAGCTCAACGTGGCGTCCTGCTGGGCCTGCTTGCTGCCCGTTCCCTGCCCGATGTTCGACGCCGCGAGCAGCGCCCCAACCGGGGTGTGGGAGTAGCAGTAGGCCACCCCGGCGTCAGCGTGGAGCGCGGGACCGTCCGCCGAGGAGGACGGCACCGCCACCCCCGACGCGAGCCCCCACGTGATCCCGGCCGGGGACGACGTGGGCACGGTCTGGTCCGTGCCGGTGGTGGCGCACCCGGCGGGGCGGCCCTGCTCCCCGCCGCCGGCGTCGGTCGACGTCGGGACGGCCGAGCTGGGCGCCCCGGCCGAGGTCGTCTGGGTCGCTGGGGCAGCGGTCGTGGGGGTGGCGTTGTCGGGGCGGGTGAAGGCGTAGACGAGGACCACCACGAGGCCGATCGCGACCAGGCCGATCAGGCCGGCGGCGGCGGCGAAGCCGCGGCTGGGTCCGGTGGTGGGGGTGGTGTCGTCGCGGCGGGAACCGAACACGGCGGCCTCCTGGTGGTCTGGGGTGCGGGTGGGGTAGGGCTTGGTTCTAGGTGACGGAGCCGACGATGGCTCCGGCGGCGCCGATGAGGACGGTGCCCATCAGGGACATGCCGAGGCCTTTCATGGAGGCCATCTCCTCGCCGCGGTGGTGCTTGATGGCCATGGAGGCGGCGGCGATGACGAACCCGATGAGGCAGACCGCGAAGGCGCCCCAGGCGATGTAGTTGACGACGGTGATGAGCCCTTGGGTTCCGGGGGGCTGGGTGCTGTTGATCTGGATGCCGGAGCCTTGGGCGAGGACGACGGTGTCCGGGGTGCTGCTGCTGGTCATGGGGATGCCTTCCTGGGTGGGTGGGTCAGGAGACCGGGTGGCGGTCGGGGATGGGGGTCTGAGCGACGCGGGTGGTGCGGTCGTCCGGTGAGGGGGCCGCCTTCGCGGCGGCGGAGTGGATCGCGGTCACCGACCGGCGGGTCCTCCGGGGCAACCTGTCGAGGTCGAGGTCGAGGTCGGTGCGCCACGCCTCGACCCACGGCAGGTGCCAGAGGGCGGGGACCATCCCGGCGAGGCGGCGGACCTCCCCGACCAGCACCGGGGGGAGCTTGGGGGCGTCGTCGAGGGCGGCCACCCCGATGAGGTGGATGCCGGTGCGTCCGGTGGCCCAGTGCTGGGCCAGGCGGGCGGTCGCGGACAGGCCGGTGATGTGGGTGCGGGTCACCAGCAGCACCCGCGGGGCCGGGTAGCCGGCGGGGGCCTGGGGGAGCTGCTCGCGGAGCTTGAGCACGGGCCGGTTGTCCCCGGCGGGGGCCAGCCCGGAGAGCAGGGCGGTGACGGTGCCGGACCCGGAGCCGCCGTGGACCCCGACGACCCACAGCAGCGGGTCCACGGTGACCCGCGCCCACGGGACACCGTCGCCGCCGGGGGCGGAGACGGTGTGCAGCGGCTCGGTGGGGCCGAACGTGGCGGCGACGTCCTCGCCGAGGACGGCGGAGGACTCCACCCGCTCCGGCGGCGGGGGCGGCGGAGCGGCGGGGGCGAACAGCGGGTTCATCTCGGTCATCGGGGGTCCTTCCCAGGACAGCAGCAGCGACGCACGGGTGCGGGGGCGCGGCGGGTCACGGCGGCGGCGACGGGGCCGGCGGTGCGGGGGCCGCGGTCGGCGTCGGGGTGGGTGTGGGGCTGGGGGCCTTCGACGGGACCGGGGCCGCGGAGGGCAGCGGCGGCGGGGCCGGGGCGGACACCGACGGGGTCGGCGTCGCCGCGCCCTGTGCGGCGGGGAGCCCGTAGAGGGTGGTGTCCTGCCCGACCGTCGCGACCACGACCGCACGGCCGGCGGCGATGCCGACGGGGGCCGCGCCGGACCCGAGCGGGGTCTGCACCCCGGTCGGGGAGACCAGGGCCCGCTCCGGGGCCGAGCCGGAGGGCTGGGCGGTGCCGACGACGGCGGTGTCGGTGACGGCCTGGGTGCGCCAGGAGTCGGGCAGCACGTGCGCGGCGGCGGCGGGCAGGTCGAGCAGGACCGGGCCGACCGTGGTGAGGAGGTGCCGCGGGGACACCGTCCACCCGGTGGTGGCGAGGCTGGTGGTGGTCACCCCGACGGGGTCGGTGAGGGGGGCCAGGGTGGTCGCGTCGAGCAGGGTCACCAGCCGGGTCGTGGTGGCGGGGGTGAACCAGGTCAGGGCCAGCACCTCCCGGCGGGGGCCGGTGGTCGTGGCGGGGGTGGCGGTGAACCCGGCGACGGACTCCACCCCGGTCGCTCCCGCCGGGGTGGCGGCGGTGACCGGGGCCGGCAGGGCCGCGGTGGGGTCCTGGGCGGGCAGGCGCCACACCTGCCCGACGCTGTTCGCCGCCACCACGACCGGGGAGCTGGTCGGCTGGGTGACGGCGCCGAGGGCGGTCGCCCCCGCCGGGACGGCCCGGGTGTCGAGGGCCCCGGCGGTGAGGACCGCGGCCCGCTGCCCGGGCAGGGTGACCAGAGGGGTGTCCCCGGCCCACGACACCTGCGACTGCGCGGGCAGCTCGACCTGCCCGGAGACCCGGGAGCCGTCCGCAGCTGCGTCGAGCGCCCACCACGCCACCGTGCTGGTGGTGGCCACGGCGACGGCGGGGACCCGGTCGATGCTGGTCAGGTGCAGGGCGTCCGCGGCCCCGCTGGTCCCGGCACCGCGGGGCAACCCGGCGGACCACTCGGTGACCCCGGTGGTGGGGTCGATCGCGCTGACCGCGCTGGCAGCGCCGGACCCGGTGCCGGTCAGGGCGAGGATCGTGCCGTCCCCGGTCACGATCGGGGTGGAGCGGGCGGCGATCGGGGTCGACCAGTCCGCCAGCCCGTTGAACCCGGTCGGGGGCAGCACCGGGTACGGGGTGGGGGTCCCCGACGGCGGCGGCGGCGGCGGGGCCGCCGCGACCCGCGGGGCCGGGTCGGAACGGGTGGTCAGGACGACGGCGGTCATGCCGGCCAGGACGAGAACCACGGCCGAGGCGGCGCCGAGGAGCCACCAGTGCCGCCACCCCTGCTCCCGCACCGAGGGGGGCGGGGTGGCGTCGATGAGCTCCCCGTCCCCGGTGACCACGACCTGCCAGACCCGCTCCGAGCCCGGGGCCGTGACCTCCGCCCGCAGCGCCCCGTCGGGGCCGCGGAGCTCACGGGCCTGGGCGACCAGCGCCCGGACCGCGGTGTCCCGCGGGGTCTCGCCCTGCTCGGCGGGCACGACGACGTTGCCGACCCGGACCACGTCGGGGTCGGTGTCGGTGCCCAGCTCGACCCGCGGCTTCGGGAAGGCGGGGACGTGCAGGACCCGCCCGTCGGCGGTGGTCACCGGGTCAGGGCCCGCACCGCGGGCGGTGCGGGTGGAGCCACCCCGCCCACTGGGGCGGGGCCGGGTGCCGGGGCGGGGGCCCGGGCGAGGCCCGACGGCGGTCATCGGGTCGCCCCGGCGGAGGTGAAGGAGACCTTGTCGACCTGCCACGGCAGCTGCTCGGCGGAGCGGACGAGGAAGACGTACATGACCCGGGAGGTGAGCGGCTGGGTCCACCCGTCGGTGCCGTGCCCGATCGGGGTGACCCGGAACGAGCGGGCCGCGGAGCGCAGCTGGTCGGCGGGGCGGCCGTCGTCGGTGTTCGGGGCCAGGGTGACCGTGGTGTAGCCCTGGTGGGCGGCCAGCTCGGTGAACTCCGCGTCCCCCGTCGAGGGCACAGGCGCGGTGAGCACGGTCGAGAAGGTGGGGTCCGCGAACACCGCGGAGCGGACCTGCGCGTCGTGCGGGGAGACGTCGATCGCCGTGTCATAAGTGAACGTGGCCGTGGCGAACGCGGCCGCGACCTGGTCGGCGTCCGTGACTACCGGCAGCGTGCTCGGCTCACCCCGCGGGGTGCCCGGAGTCCCTGCGGCCACGTTCGGCGGAGTCACGAACGCCGACGCCGGCACCGAGGAGGTGCTGACCACCGGGGCCGACGTCGGCGCCCCGGCCGTAGACGGCGGGGTCGAGCTGCCACACGCCGCGGCCAGGACCCCCGCCGTCGCGACAGTGGCAGCGAGGGCGAGACGGCGGCGCGGAGCGGGCCCAGGCCCGCCCGGGCGAACCAGGGCGGGGCGGGTCATCGAGGGTCGGGTCACTGGGGGCCTCCCGGTGCGGGCGCCGCCCCGAGAGGGCGGGTGGCGCCGAAGAAGTCGGACTCATAGATCGGGCGGGCGGAGACGTTCTGCCCGACGTCGGGCGCCTCGATGAGCTGCCCGTTGCCGATCGCGATGGCGACGTGGTGAATGTTCTGAGGCGTCCCCCAGAACAGGAGGTCCCCGGGTTGGTAGGAGGCAGGGTTAAACCCGCCCGGCAACGCGGTGGAGGCGGTGGCCGCGTACTGGTCCTGCGCCACGCGGGGCAGGGGGACACCGGCCTGGGCGAACGCGTACTGGGTCAGCCCGGAGCAGTCCAGGCCGACGCCGGGGGTGACCCCGCCCCACACGTAGGGCACCCCGAGCTGGGACTGGGCGGCGGCGACGACCTTCTGCGCGGCCGGACCACCACCCCCGGAGCCGACCCCCGCGACCGCCGCCGGGGGCGGCGGCGGGGTGAAGTGCAGCGTCTCGTCGAGCCACGCCAGGGTGGGCGCGTTGGCGTCGGCGGTGTAGGCGGTGGCGTGCCGGTCACCGGGGAAGACCAGCGTCCTCGACATCTGGCCCTGCCGGGCCAGGGCGTCGGTCATCTCCGCCACCTGCGGCAGCGGCACGAGCTCGACGGTGGAGTTGACCATCATCACCGGGGGTGCCCCCGCGGTGAGGGACAGCGCCGGGGACGCCTGGGCCCACAGGTCCGGGCACACGACCTGCAGGCAGCCCAGGTAGATCGTGGGGTCCGCGACCGACGCGGCCTGCTGGTACGACGCGAGCTGCGCCGTCCCCGGGGCGGGTGGGGGCACCTGCGCGGACAGGCTGGTGAAGTTGCTGGGCCCGGACCAGGACACCACGGCCTGCACCCCGTGGTGGTCCCCGAGCATCCCCGCCTCGAGGACCAGGGCCCCGCCGGCGGAGTCACCGAGCAGGGCGACCCGGGCCGGGTCCACGCCCGGGACCGCGGTGCGGGCGTAGTCGATGGCCGCGCCGACCTGGTCGAGCTCACGCGGCCACCGGGGCGCGCCGAGGTCGTAGTCGACGTTCAGCACCAGGTAGCCGTGCTCGGCGGCGGCCTTCGCCGCCTCGGCCAGCTCGGAGCGGTCCCCGAAGAAGAACCCGCCGCCGTGGACCATCACCACGACCGGGCGCGGCGTGGTGCCCGCCCCGGCCCCGGCGGGTGTGTAGAGGTCCGCGGGCTGCGTCCCGCCCCCGCCGGGGACCGGGTAGGTGACCTGGGTGACGGTGACCTGCACCCCGGCGCCGCCGCACCCGGTGGGCACGGCGGCGGGTGCCGGGGCGCCGGCCTGCACCCCGGCGCCACCCGCGGGGGCGGGTGCCCCGTCGGTGGTGCCGGCGGTGGAGAACTCGGTGCGGGCCATGTCCATGATCCGGGGGACGTAGTCCGCGGACTGGGAGTTGGTGGGCACCCCGGTGCCCGACGCCAGGACGGCGCCCAGGCCGGCGTTGTAGCCGAACAGGGCGGCCTCGGTCACCGACACGGTGAGGTGGAGCTGCCCGGAGGCGTTGGCGGCGCTGATCTGCCCGGCCATCTCGCACAGGTACTTGGCCTGGGCGGGGATCGCTGCGGCCGGGTCGAACGGGGACCCGACCCCGTAGGACGGCCAGGTGGCGGGCATGAACTGGGCGATGCCCTGCGCTCCCGACTCCGACACGGCGTTGGGGTTGAACCCGGACTCCTGCTTGAGCTCGGCGGCGATGACCGGGGCCGGGAACTCCGGGCACACCGTCCCGGCCGCCTGGATCAGGGGCACGTAGGCCCCGGGGATGCCGTTGGGAGACAACGGGCCCACCCCCGGTGAGGACCCGGGGCCGGCGGCCCCGCCGGGCCCGCACGGCGGGGGCGTGGCGCCGCCGATGACCAGCACCAGCAGCACCACGATCAGCAGCGGCGCACCCACCAGGGCAGCACCGACCAGCAGCGGGGACCGGCCTCCGCCCGGGGTGTCGTCGTCGCTCACGGTCGCCCGCCCGTCTCAGTGCTCATCGTCGGACGCGCTGCGGGCCGTGGTGGCGCCCGGCGGCGGCGGGGAAGTCGTCGGCGACGACCGCGGCCAGCTCCTCGAACGCCCGGCGGGTCGCGGGGGTGAGCCGGTCGAGGTCGATCTCGGCGCCCTCGGCGAGGTGGGAGTCGAACGGGACGACCCGCACCGCGCGGACCCGGGACTCGAAGTGCTCCACCAGCTGGGCCATGTTCACCGCGGCCGAACCGGGGCGGGAGGCGGAGATGACCACCACGGTCCGCTCGACGAGGTGCCCGTAACCCTGGGCCTCCAACCACCCCAGGGTGGCGTCGGCCGACTGGGCCCCGTCCAACGCGGGGGAGGAGATCAGCACCAGGGCATCCGCCGTGCCCAGCACCCCCGTCATCGCGGAGTGCGTGAGCCCGGTGCCGCAGTCGGTGAGGATCAGGTTGTAGAAGCTCTCCAGCACCCCGGTGGCGGCCAGGTAGTCGGCCTCGGAGAACGCCTCCGACTTGAACACGTCGCGCTCCGAAGACAGGACCTCCAGCCGCGACGGCGCCTGCGAGGTGAACGCCCGCACGTCGGAGTAGCGGTGGATCGTCTCGGCCTGGTCGAGCAGGTCCCGCACCGTGGCCGTCGTCTGGATCGGGATGCGCCCCGCCAGGGTTCCCCGGTCAGGGTTCGCGTCGATCGCCACGACGTGGTCCCCGCGCAGCGAGGCGAACGTCGACCCCAGGGCCGCCGTGGTCGTCGTCTTGCCGACCCCGCCCTTGAGGGACAGCACCGCGATCTTGTAGTCGCCGCGGATGGTCTGTCCCACCCGCTCGATGAGCTCGCGGCGGCGCACGTCCTCCACCGACTCCCCCGGGTTCACGCTTCCCCCAGAGATGCGGTGCACCATCCGGCGCCAGCCCGAGGCCGGCGGCCGCTTCGCCGGGCGGAACAGCACCTCGCGACCGATCTCGGAGTGGCCGGGGGTGCTGTTCCACTCAGGGGCTCCGTCCCACGACGGGGCCGGCGGGGTTGGTGCGAGCGACGGGGCCTGACGGCCCACGGGTCCGGCCTGCTGCGGCAGCGGGGGCTGGCGCGGCGGCCGGGCGGGCTGCGGGGGCAGCGGGAGAGCGAGCGGGCCCGTCGGGTCCTCACGCCGGGGCGGGGCGGCCGGGGCCGACACCGCGGGCGGCGGCGGGGCGGTCGTGTCCTGGTCCGCGTCGCGCTCCGTCGCCGGGGAGGCCTCACCCAGCGCAGCCGTCCACCCGCCGCTGCGACGCACGACCCTGTCGGCGCTCACGCCAGGTCCCAGGCGGTCACCGGGGCGAACAGGGTGGCGCAGAGGAACAGGGTCATGGCGGTAGCTCCAGGGGTGCGTGTCGGTCAGGAGGAGGCAGGTTCGCCGGAGTGCCAGTACGGACGGGCGGACGGCGCATCCGGTTCCCGGCGTGTTGCCGTGATCAGTTGTTGACCACAGCGACCGTGAATAATGACTCTGCTTAGTGACACTAGGGCGCTCGCTCCACGCCTGTCTACCCAGCCTCGCTACAGGTTTGAGCCCCGGTGAAACCTGCTGCCGAGGACTTCTCGACAGGCGACGCTGCATTACGACTGTGATTAACTCCGGTGGATGTATCTGGCGACCAGCCGAGACTTCGAGACCTCAGATCGGTGGTGAAACGATGGCCCCTCAGCGCACAGACGAGGTGAGGTCACGAATGCCGCTTGGCCAGCTGCGGGGCTTCAACCCCGAGGCGGTCGTGGCCTTCCGGAGCAAGCTGGGGCTGACACCAGCCCAGCTCGCGATCTTGAGCGGCGTGAGCACCGAGTCGATCTGGTCGTGGGAAGCGGGCCGATACAGTCCGGCCGCACCGGCGGCCAAGCGTCTGGCCGACGCCCTGCGTGTCGGGGTCTCCCACCTGACGACCATCTCGCCCAGCGAGGCGACGCTGACCGACCTGCGTCACTGGCAAGGGATGACGGCGGACGACGCCGCGGCCGCGGCGGGCCTGAACAAGCGCCAGATCGGACGCCTGGAGCAATACGTGGTCGCTCCCAAGCCCGAGGTGCGCGAAGCCCTCGCCCGGGTCTACCAAGTGACCCCGGAGCAGTTCGACGCCGCGTGGCTCCGTGGCCGCGAAGCCGTGCTCGGTGATTTCGGGCTCTGACCGCGTGCCCACTTGCCGACCCTCCAGCGGCTCATTACGGTGAGTAGGCGCCCTACAGCCGTAGGGAATCGGACCTCCTGTCTTCCCGGTGGCCCTGAGCGCGGAGATAGACCGGACGACCTTCTGAGTCGTCCCGGTTTTGCGTCCCCCCTTGTGGGAGCGCTCTCGTGCCTGGGAAGAGGTCCGCAGTGCAGATGGCAGTGGGCGGTTGCGACTCCCCCTCCACCCCGTTCACCTGGGCGGGTGGCGCGGTTGACGTCGTCCTGGGCAGCTCTCAGGTGCGGCTCAACGGTGACTCAGCGTCCGACTCGAGCGCACACGCGCGCGAGTGGGCGCTGTGCCTCGAAGCCGCCGCAGCTCTCGCGAGCGACCCGGGCGGCCCGGTGCCCTTCGGTCTGCCAGCACCCGACGACGTGTGCCTCGACCTGGGTGGCCGACCCGTCGCGTTCTGGGACGACGCGGGGTCGCGTCCAGGGAGGTGGTGTGTGAGTCGGTGTTCCGCGTGATCCTGGGTGCTGATTCTAGGTG
>NZ_BAAGQZ010000058.1:0-1214 GCF_054783215.1 Rhodococcus aerolatus
GGGTATCTCCGACCCGCCGTCTTGGGTGGTGTCCTGAAAATGACATGTCCACGTGCCGGCCGGAGCTCGGCCCTCCCGCTCAGATGCCTTGATAAGAAGCTTGTCCACCCGCCGACAACGACGGGCGTGACTCATTACAGATCTGTCTCTGAGCGACCACGGGCCGAGCTGACCGTTCCAGATCCGCTCACCCCGAGGAGACCCATGGCCATCGTCGCCGAGACCGTCGATCACGTCGTCGGCATCGACACCCACGCCCGCACCCACACCTACTGCCTGCTCCACGCGCGTACCGCCGCCATCATCGACACCGCGACGTTCCCGACCTCGAAGGCCGGCAACGCCCGCGCGGTTAGCTGGATCCAGCGGCGCAGCCACGGCCCGGTCTTGGCCGCCGTCGAAGGCACCTCCTCCTACGGCGCCGGCATCACCGCCGCCCTGCTCGAGGGGCACATCGACGTCGCCGAGGTCCGGCCCGCGGCCCGCTCCACCCACGCCCACGCCGGCAAGTCCGACGCCCTCGACGCCGAGGCCGCCGCCCGGTCGGTGATCGGCCGGGACCACGACACTCTGGCTAGGCCCCGCCAGGCCGGACCGCGTGCCGCGCTGCGTGTCCTGCTCGCCGCCCGCTCGATCACTGACCAGCAGCGGACCGCCAACCGCAACGCCCTCACCGCCCTGCTGCGCAGCACCGACCTCGACGTCGACGCGCGCAAGCCCGTCACCGACACCCAGGTGCGGAGCATCGCTGCCTGGCGCACCACCCGCAGCACAGCCACGGGCGATGCGGCGGGGATCGTCCGTCGCGAGGCGCGTCGCCTCGCCGTCACCGTCCTCGAGCAGACCGCGTTGCTCAAGGAGAACCACCGCCAGCTCGGCACCCTGACCGAGCAACTCGCCCCCGGCCTGCAAGCCGTCCCCGGACTCGGACCGGTCACCGCCGCGATCATCGTCTGCGCCTACTCCCACCGAGGACGCGTCCGCTCCGAAGCCGCCTTCGCCGCACTCGGTGGCATCGCCCCGCTGCCCGCATCATCGGGCAACACCAGCCGCCACCGGCTCTCCCGATCCGGCGACCGCCAGCTCAACCGGGCTTTCGACATCGCCGTCCGCAGCCGCATGAGCTACGACCCCACCACCCGCGACTACGTCGCCCGACGGCGCGCCGAAGGCCGCAGCAACCGCGAGATCCGCCGCTGCCTGAAGCGCTACGT
>NZ_BAAGQZ010000059.1:0-5611 GCF_054783215.1 Rhodococcus aerolatus
GTTGACACTCCTCCTTGTACGGCAGATCGTATACACATGGTTGTTGTGACAGGTGCGTCGGAGACGTGGCAGGCCCGGATCAGTCATGAGCGGGCGGCGGAGCTGCGTCGTGACGCGGAGCTGCTGGGCCTTGATGGGCGGACCGAGATTGTGCGGGCGGCGTTGGAGCTGCTGCATCGGCGGGCGGCTGAGGAGCGCATGGCGCGCAGCGTCGACGACTTCTACGGCGGTGGTGAGCCGCCGTTGCCGGTAGGTGTCCGGCCGGCGCCGGCGGGGCACGGGTCTGATGCCGCTCGCTGAGCCGTTCCGCGGTGAGGTGTGGGACGTCGAGTTCGTCGACTTCGGGAGGCACCCGGCGGTGGTGCTGAGCATCAACCTCCTCAACTCCCGGCTCGGGCACGTTGCGGTGGTTCCGGTGACGGGCACGGCGGGTCCGGAGCAGACGCATGTGGCGTTGACCGCGGACGCGGGCCTGACCCGGTACGGGGAGTCCTACGCCGACATCACTGCGCTGCAGCCGGTAGCCAGGAGCTGCCTGCTCGCCCGGCGGGGACTGCTCACCGGCAGCGAGGTGGACCGACTGGCGCGCCAGCTGGTCGTCTACCTGGGTTTGTAGTCACGACCGGGGCGCGACCCGGTCCCGTGGGGTGGGGTTCCGGTCGTTGCAGGAGTCGATCGACACCACCACCCCGGGGGGCCGGTTGGTGTTCCTCGTTTTGCCTCGCTGGCGGAGTTCGAGCGGGACCTGATCCGGGAACGCACCCACGCCGGCCTCGCTGCGGCCCGGGCCCGGGGACGTAACGGGGCCCGGCCGACGGTGATGACCCCGGCGAAGGCGCGGCAGGCCCGGAAGATGATGGACGGGACCCCGCTGGGGGAGGTTGCCGCGGTGGTGGGGGTTTCCCGGTCGACGTTGTACCGGCAGCTGGTGTGGAAGCAGGACACCCCATGAGGACCACAGCGGCTGATCTCATCGACGTGACCTCTCCGGCGGTGATCGTGGGGGAGTGCGCCGCCCCGAACCGGCACCTGATGGTGGTGATGACCGTCGAGCCGACGTCGGCAGCAGGGTTGCGTACCGCGGTGGCGGGGGTGCTCGAGCGGGATGGGTTGTGGTGCGGGCCTGCTGCAGCAACCCCGCGGTGCCGGGCGGGGTTGCTGGAGCTGGTCGTGACCGGTGGGGTGTCGGCGGAGGTCATCGACGCAGCCGACTACGACGACCCGGGGCAGGCGCGGGCGGCGTGCCTGGTCCAGGTGGCCGGGCTCGCCGACGCCGCCGGGGTTGTCCGGGTGGTGTTTGCCCGTGACGACGCCTGCGCGGCAGCTGATTCGGCGGGATCGGGGGAGTTGGCCCATCGAGCTGGGGTCAGCCCCGCGCTGCGCTGCGAGCACGCCGACATCGTGGATGAGCCGCTGACCGTTCTGGCGGAGGTGCTGGTGCGGTGCTGGGCGCAGGGCGGAGCCGCGAGACGCGGCCTGGCGTCCGTCTTCATCGCTGCCCATGTCGTCTGACGGGGACCCGGTCGTGGCCGTTTCGGCTGGAGCGCAGCGGTCGAGGACCGGCAGTCGGGTGTTGCGGAACCTGGTGCGGGCGTGAGCCCCGCTCACGGATTGGCCTACGTTGCTGGCCGCGTGCGTCTGGTCGGCTGCGTCGGCCGGGCGTAGGTTTTCGGGCGCAGGCCGGGACCCCGGTGGGACACCACCGGTGTTGTGCCCCCCCATTTCGCTGGTGTGGCGGTCGACCCATCCTCTTGATCGGGGTCGACAAGGGCCGTTCCCGGGGTCCTGGTCTGCGCCGGGGCCGTGTTCGGTGCTGCTGTCACCTCGCGGTGGCCCGTCCCCGCCACGACCGGGCGGGTCGGTTCACCCCTTCGGGTTGCTGCATCGCCCGTCGCGGTGACCGTCGGTGGTGCACCATCGGGTCCCCAGCAGCGAGGATGGGGTCGGTGGTGGCGGGTGGTGGACTCGGTGGGCGCGGCGTGGTGGTCGCGGGTGTCTTCGGTGTATCAGCCGGTGGTGGCCTTGGGGACCGGGGAGGTCGTGGGGTACGAGGCGTTGGCGCGCGGTCCCGGGGGCGCGCTGGGTGCCGCGGATGCGGTGCTGGCGGCGGCGCGGGCGCAGGGTGTGCTCGCCGAGGTGGACTGGGCGTGTCGGGCGGCGGCGGTGCGTGGCGCGGTGGCGGCGCGGCTGCCGGCGGGGATGGTGTTGTTCGTCAACGCCGAGCCCGAGGTGCTGACCTCGCCGCCTCCGCCGGGGGTGAGGGCGGCGGCCGCCGGCCTGAGCCTGGTCATGGAGGTCACGGAGCGTGGCCTGACCCTGGACCCTGCGGGGGTGTTGCGGGGGTGTGCCGCGGCCCGGGCGTGGGGGATGCGGATCGCCCTGGATGACGTGGGTGCGGACCGGGCGAGCTTGGCGCTGCTGCCGCTGCTGCGCCCGGATGTCATCAAGCTCGACCTGCGCCTGGTGCAGGCCTCCGACGGTGCTGATGTCGACGAGATCGCGACGGCGGTGAACGCGGAGGCTGAGCGCACCGGGGCGGTGGTCCTGGCCGAGGGCATCGAGACCGAGGCCCACCGCGAGCTGGGGTCGGTGCTGGGCGCCACCCTCGGGCAGGGGTGGTTGTTCGGCCGGCCCGGCCCGCTTCCCCCGTTCCCCGGTCCCGGCAACCGGGTGGACGCGGAGAGCCCCGGCCGGGGGTGGATACCGGGGGTAGGTCCGGTGCCGGGTCAGACCCCCACGGGGGAGTCGCTGTTCTCGCTGGTGGCGGGCCACCCTGGTGTGCGTCGGGGCACCAAGGCGCGGCTGGTGGAGGTGAGCCGGCTGCTGGAGCGCCGCGCCGGCACCGAGGGTGCCAGCGTGGTGGTGCTGGGGGCGTTCCAGCACGCCCGGCAATTCAGCGCGGAGTCGGCCCGCCGCTACGCCGGGCTCTCGGCGGGGGCTGCGTTCGTGGGGGCGTTCGCGGTGGGCATGGCCCCGGACCCGGCGGGGGAGACGCGGGGCGTCGCTCTCGGTGCCGCGGACCCGGTGGCCGGGGAGTGGGCGGTGGTGGTGCTGGGCCCGCACTTCGCGGCGGCCCTGCTGACCCGCGACCTGGGTGACACCGGTCCTGACCATGGGCGCCGGTTCGACTACCTCGTCACCTACGACCGGGACACGGTGGCGACCGCGGCCCGGCTGCTGATGCACCGGGTCCGTGCAGCCACGGTCCCCGGTGGAGGTGGGGTGGGGGTGGCCCAGGTTGGTGGGGACGGGCCACCCCCGTCAGCTGGGGTTGGGGGTCAGTAGTAGTGGTTGCGGCCGCCGACGGCGCGGCCCATGCGGCCGAGCACGATGAGGATGAGGCCGACGACGAGCAGGATGATGCCGATGGTGTAGAGGATCGGGATCTTGATGAGGAACCCGACCACGATGAGGATCACGCCGAGAGTGATCACGCACGCCTTCCGGTGAGAGGAGCCGCTCCGCGGGGTGGGGGCGGGGGCCCTGTCTACCGCGGTGGGCACGTCTTGGGGTAGTGACCCGCCGCGGATTTATCGCGGCGGAAGTATCACGGGCGAGACCGCTCCATGATCGATCAACACTGGTGTGGACGCGGCATCTAGTTTTGTAGACCGTGTGGGTGATCGGTGTGCCCACGACCTAGGGGTGGGAGAGGCGTCAGCGTGGGTCAGGTGGTCGTGACGACGGGGCCGCGCAGCGAGGTGCCCGGTCGTCGGGTGGTGGGGTGCCGGTGAACGCGGGAGGGGGACCAGAAGTGCACGACCCGCGGGTGGCGCACCTGGTCGGGTTGGTGGTGGAGCTCGCGGCAGGCGGGCTCGAGCCCGCGGTGGCCGCGCAAGCGGCGGAGTCGCTGACCCGGGAGGTCAGCACCCTGGCCGCGGAGCTGACCTCGATGCACCTCGAGCTCGAGGACCGGGTCGCGGAGCGGACCCGGTTGCTGGAGGACGCCCGCCACCAGCTGGAGCGTCTCGCGTTGTACGACCCACTGACCGGGTTGGCGAACCGGGGTCTGCTGGTCGACCGGATCACCCACGCGGTGGCCCGCGCGGGCCGCGGTGCTGAGGTGCCGGCGGTGCTGGTGCTGGACCTGGACGGGTTCAAGGCGGTCAACGACGGGTTCGGGCACCCGGTGGGGGACCTACTGCTGGTCGAGGTGGCCCGCCGGCTGCTGGGGGTGGCGCGGGGCACCGACACCGTGGCACGTCTGGGCGGTGACGAGTTCGCGATGGTCCTGGATGGCAGCCGACAGGGTGCGCTCGAGGTGGCCGACCGGGTCCTGCAGGCGCTGGGCCACCCCATCGAGGTCGGTGGGCACTCGTGTTGGGTCAGCACGTCGGTCGGGGTGGCCTACGGGTCGGCGGGGGCGTCCGCGCAGACCCTGCTGCGGGACGCGGACACCGCGATGTACGCGGCGAAGGCCCGGGGCCGGGGCAGGGTGGAGGTGTTCGAGCCCGCCATGCACGCGGCTGCCTTGCGCCGGGTGCAGGTGGCCGACCAGCTGCGCCGCGGGATGGCCACCGGTGAGCTGGTGGTCCACTACCAGCCGGTGGTGGACCTGGGCACGGAGCGGGTGGCGGGGGTCGAGGCCCTGGTGCGGTGGCAGCACCCCGAACGGGGCCTGGTCACCCCCGGGGAGTTCATCGAGGTCGCCGAGGACGGTGGCCTCGTCGTCGTCCTCGGGCAGTGGGTCCGGGAGGTGGCGATCACCCAGCTCGCACGGTGGCGGGTCGGGGTCCTCGACGCGGGGCCGTTCGGGTTGCACCTGAACACCTCACCGGTCGAGCTGCGCTCCGCCCGGTTCGCCGAGGGGGTGCTGGCCTGCCTGCACCGTCACGGGGTGGCTGCGGTGGACGTGGTCCTGGAAATCACGGAGACCCAGCTGCTGACCGAGGACACCCAGACCGTGTCGGCCATTACGGCCCTGCGCGACGCTGGGGTCGGGGTGGCCATCGACGACTTCGGCACCGGGCACTCCTCGCTGAGCTACCTACGCCGCTCCCTGGTCGATGTCGTCAAGGTCGACCGGGCGGTGGTGGCCGGGTTGGACACCGACCCCCGCCAGCACCGGGTGGCCGCTGCGATCCTGGGGGTCGTCGACGCCTACGGTTTGCTGTCGGTCGCCGAGGGGGTCCAGACCCGCGGTGAGGCCGACCAGCTCCGCGACCTTGGCTGCCACTACGGGCAGGGCTGGCTATGGGGCCCCGCCGTCGACGCCGACACAATTACCCCGTTGCTGCAGACCCTGCGGATGTGAGAAACCCCCGGCCGTGCTGGGGAGCTGAATGACCTGGGTCCACCCGCGGGACAGCGCTCTTGTCCTCGGCCGCGACGGTGCTGCGGCCTGACGGTGAGCCGGGGCCGCGCGGTGAGCATCTCGCCGGCACCAGGGCCCGGAGAGATGCGGTAGACCGGCGGGCGGTGGCGGGGTCAAGACCGGGTACACCGCCGCCCGAAACGGGGCGGGTACCGGCACCTGCGGGGCAGGAGCACCTGCGCCGTCGACGCTGGGCGGGACGTCGAACCCGCGAGATGACCACCACAGGGGGTCGCGTCCAGGGAGGTGGTGTGTGAGTCGGTGTTCCGCGTGATCCTGGGTGCTGATTCTAGGTGG
>NZ_BAAGQZ010000060.1:0-20469 GCF_054783215.1 Rhodococcus aerolatus
TCTGCCGGTCCGTCTTCCGCCAGCTCCAAGCCTCCATGCCTTGACGCAAGGCATAGAAGCGTCATTTTCCCGGCAGGTTCGCCTGCGACAGGTAGGCCGCAGCTCGCCGCAGCACCTCGTTCTCCTGCTCGAGCAGCCGGATCCGCCGCTTCGCGTCCCGCAGCTCGGCCTGCTCGGCGACCGTGGGCCCGGGCTTGACCCCGTCCTCCCGGTCCGCCGCCGTCAGCCAGTTCGCCAGACAGGACTCGCTCACTCCGAAGTCAGAGGCGATCTGCTTGAGCGTCTGACCCGGCTCACGACCCCGCGCGACCCGGATGACGTCCCCCGGAACTCCCTCGGGAACGATGTCACGGCGGTCCCTCAAGGAGTAGGCGGGCTTTCCGCTTATCCGGTGCTGAGCTGGATGGCTTTGACGGTGAGCAGTACTGCGCCGACGACGAGGTATGCGCGGAGTGCGAGCATGCCGAGCTTGGTTCCGGCGGACCAGGTGACGGGTTCGAGCAGGGCGAGCTGGGGCATTCGCCACCGCATCCGGTCGTCTCGGCTCATCTGCGGGGCCCGGGGTGGTGGGGGGACGGCGCGCCGGGCGCGCAGTACCCGTGCGGCGATCGCGGCGGCGATGGCGAGGACCACCATGGCCCCGACGAGGTTCTCGGCGACGGCGACGACGTCGAGGGTGGGGAACAGGGTGGTGGCCATCAGGATGCCGGACAACAGCAGCAGGACGGCCACGATGATGATGGCGACGGCGTTGAGCCAGCGCTTGTTGACCCAGGGTCCGAGGACGGCGGGGTCGTTGCAGAGCAGGAGCAGGAACACGCTGGCGCTGGGTAGTAGCAGTCCCGCGAGGGCCTGTACTGAGGTGGTGATGAGACCGAGTGGGGCGCCGGGGATGAGGACGATGGCCGCCGCCGCGGCGACCATGGCGGTGTAGGAGAGGTAGAACTGCTTGGCGTCGGCGAATCCGCGGTGCAGGGAGTGCTTGATGCCGAAGACGTCGCCGAAGGCGTAGCTGGTGGACAGGGTGACCGCGGCCGCGCCGACGATGGAGGCGTCGAGCAGGATGACTGCGAACACGGACCCCAGTGCGCCGCGGGTCTGTGCTAGGAGGTCGGCGATTCCGCCGGCGTCGGTGAACGCACCGCTGTTACCGGTGGAGGTGGCGGCCCAGTCCGCGGTCATCATCAGCGCCGCGGCGCCGATGACGACGACGACCGCCCCGATGACGGTGTCGGCCCGCTCGTAGCTGATGAAGCGGGGGGTGATGCGTTTGTCGATGATGTTGGACTGCTGGAAGAACAGCTGCCACGGGGCGACGGTGGTGCCGACGATCGCGATGATGAGCAGCACCGCGTCGGAGGACACCCCACCCTGTATGGACGGCACCACGAAGCTGCGCGTCGCCCGGCCCCAGTCGGGGTGGGAGAGCAGCAGCATCGGGATCTGCAGCAGGGTGATGGCGATGAACACGAACATCGCGCGCTCCCAGCGTCGGAAGCTGCCCGAGGCCATGATCGCGACGAGCGCAACGGCGGCGGTGGGCACCACGATGTACTTCGAGATCCCGAAGTAGCTCGCCGCCAGGGATATCCCGATGAACTCGGTGACGATGGTCAGGAAGTTGAGCAGGAAAAGGTCGCCGACGCTGAACCAGCCCCAGCCGCGGCCGAAGCGCTCGTTGATGAGCCGGGCGTGACCCACCCCGGTGACGGCCCCGAGGCGTACCACCATCTCCTGGTTGACGACGAGGACGGGGATGAGCAGCAGCAGCACCCACAGCAGGCTGTAGCCGTAGTTCTGCCCGGCCTGGGTGTAGGTGGCTACCCCGCCGGCGTCGTTGTCCCCGACCATGACGATGAGTCCGGGGCCGATGATCGCGAGCATCGTCAGCAGCCGCCGCTTGGCTGAGCGCTGCCCGCCGGTGTCGTCGAGGCTGATCTTGCCCAGGGCGCCCTCGATGTCGCCGACGTGCGCGGAGTCCAACACTGCGGACGGGGCCGGGGTGGCCGCCGCTGGTGGGGTGGCGGCCGCGGGATCCGGGGGGAGTGGCGGGGGGTTACCGGGGGTGGCGGTGTCGGGCGGTGTGCCTGTCGCTGAGGTGCGCCCGGTGAGCTCGGTGAGCTCCGTGAGCTCGGAGGACGGTTGCCCTGCGGTACGTGGCTCAGCCATGGCCGGGGCCCTCCTCGATGGCGTTGTCGCGGATGGGGCGGGGCGCGGGTTCGCGGCGGCGCCAGTCCTCGGGGATGGTGTTCTCGAGGATGTCGTCGACGGTGACGACCCCGACGACACGGTCTGCCTCGTCGACGACGGGGATGGTGGTGAGGTTGTAGTCGGCCATGAGCAGGGCGACGTCGGTGAGGTCGGCGGCGGGGGTGACCCGGACCGGGTCGGTGTCCATGACCTCGGCGACGGGGATGCTGGGGTCGGCTTGGAGCAGCCGGATGACCGACGCCACACCGCGCAGCTCCTGGGTGTCACCGAGAACGTGGATCTTGATCAGCGCTTCGGGTTGCAGCGTGGTCGCCGCTGCGATCACCGCTAGCGCGTCGGCGCACGTCGCGGTGGTGTGGCATGAGGCGATGTCGACGCTCATCAGCCCGCCGGCGCTGTCGGGATTGAACCCCATGAGGGTGATGACCTTGGTGCGCTGCCCGGCGGGGAGCAGGTCGAGGACTCGTCGGCGGCGGGACTGGCGCAGCTCGGCGACCGCGTCCGCGGCGTCGTCGGCGCGCATCCGCCCGAGCACCCCGGCGACCTCGGCGTCGCTCATCTCCCCGAGCAGCCGGTTGGCCTTGTCCGGGTCGAGCTCCTCGAAGACGTCGGCCTCGAGCTCGGGGTCGGTGTGGACGCGGTCCAGGATCTCGCCGCCTTCACGCTTGTCGGCGTTCTCCAGGAGGTCGGCGATCTGGGCCGCCTTCAGTGTCGAGACCCGCCCACCGGCCCGGCGTAGAACAACACTCGGGTGGTGTCCGATCAGCGGTTCGAAGGACTTCCAGTCCCGGTTGGCGTGGCCGCTGGACTGCTTGACCAGCCCGAACAGTCGGGCGGGCCGGCGGGTGTCCAGCCGGGCCAGCACCCACCCCGATCCGGTCTCGTCGAGCTCGATGTCGTAGGCGTGGACCAGCTCGGCGGCGGGGACGTCGATGAGCCGGTGTCCGAGCAGGTCGGCCCGTAGCAGCACCTCGCCGTCGCGGCGCTCGAAGCTTCGGAGATCGACGCGGTTTTGGGACAGGGTCACCTGGTCCTCGGACAGCGTGTCGATCTGCGCTGCGGAGACGAACACGCGGCGGTCGCCCACCCCGAGGACGAGCCCGGTGACGGGGGGGTAGGCGTCGGACCCGACCAGCCGCACGACGACGTCCTCGACGCGGCCTACACCGTCACCGTTGCGGGCCACGATGGGGTGGCCCACCAGCCGGGACAGGTGAATGACGGGGGTCGAGGAGTCGGCCAGCGCGTCTGAGTCCGCGCGGTCGGGTGACGAGGGGGTGGACATCGTGGTGGTCCTCTCTTGGGGTACGGCAGGCACCAGTCACTGCGAGTGTGGGCACACCAACGTGACGTAGGGGTGGACTCGAGGCGTACACGCAGGGCCGGTGACACCCGCTTACCCGTGGACAGACCCCGGCGTCCAACCAGCGCAGGTGTGCACGCGTTGTTGGCCTCAGCGCAACGCGCGGCGAACCAGGCTCGCTCGAACACCACCGAAGGTGGGTAGGCGGGATGCGCGCGGACTATGCCCAGGACACATCGTCACCACCTCCTCACAGTTGATCTACTACACCGCGACGCACACGCGGACCTGCTTTCACGGGCACACCTCCCACGACAGAGCTTCGGCACTGCACGGCGTATCCACAGAAAACTGTCTTCCTGAGGAAGCCACTTGGGCTCAACCCTTAATCCGGGAGGAGCTGTCCTGACCCGGGGCGTCTCTCGACGTTCGGGGTCAGTGGCCTGTGTCCGTGCAGACGCCTCACCTAGCAAGGTGCTGCGCCAGCAGGCTGCACCCTGCCCACGACGGTGTCAACCGTGCGGCCACGCAACGTGCTCAGGCTCCTGGGCGGTGGCACCCCGCGCTGCGCTCGTGCGATCGGGTTAGTGGTAAGGCATGGCCAGCGCGCTCAGACCACCACATATCGGTCGACCGACGCGGCATGCTGCGCACAACGTGCACGGAAATTAAAAGGCGGCGACCCGTGGTGGGGGTGCGGCATCCCCTACGCTGGGATCATGACGCGACGAGTTCCGACCGCCGCACTGGTCGCTGTGACGATCATCGCCATCGTCAACATCGTTGCCTGCCTCGCTGCGTGGGCCACCCACGCCACAGCCCTTCTCGAGGTCACCAGCTTGGTCGCTGCCGCCCTCCTCCTCGCGGTGTCGCTCGCTGCTCGTCGCCTGCACACAGCACGGATCGGCGCAGTGGGGCTGTCGAACCGGAACTCATAAGTAAAACCGCAGGCGGGCTGCGCCGCAGAAAAGCGGATCTGTGGACGCCACTCGCAGCGCCGGTTGGTCCCCCCGCTGTGCTGACACCCGCTCTGACACGCGACCCCTATGCAGACTGCGGACGCCGTCCGCAAACGATCGGGTTCGGGCGAACAGCGAAAAAGTGCGTAGTCGGTTAGACCCCGATTTCTGCGCCCATGCTGATGGATCGGGTGGGGGGCAGGTTGAAGTAGTCGGTGGGGTGGGCGGTGTTGTGGGCGATGGCGAGGAAGAGCCGTTTCTGCCATTTCGGCATGGTGTGTTCGGGGGATCGGACGATGACGATGCGGGAGAGGAAGTAGGTGACGTCCTCGGTCTCTTCGGGGTTGAGCAGTCCCTGCTCGACGGCGAGGTCGAGGGTGGCGGGCACGTGGGTCTGGTCGCTGAACCCGAACGCGGCGTGCAGGTGGATGATGCCGTCACGCGCGTAGTGGGGGTCGGTGACGGTGAGCCGGTCCTCGGCGGGGACGTGGGGGATGTTGCCAATGGTGATGTTCAGGATGATGACGTGTTCCTGCAGGACGTGTTCCTGCAGGACGTGGTTGTGCTCGACGTTGGTGCGTAGCGCGAGGGGTGTGGTGTCGGCGGTGGCGTTGAGGAACACCGCGGTGCCGGGCACCCGCAGCAGTGGTGGGTCCAGGGTGTGGAGGTGCTCAAGGAACTCGGTGAGGACGCCTTCTTCGGTGGTGCGGTTGCGGGTGACGATGATGCGGCCGCGTTGCCAGGTCATGAGAACGGTGAACACGACTGCGGCCACCGCGAGAGGCAGCCACCCACCGTGGGTGATCTTGGTGAGGTTCGCGGCGAAGAAGGTGAGCTCGGCGGTGAGGAACACGATGCCCCCGGCGATCACGACGCGGCGGGGCTTGTGCCAGATGCGGCGGACGACGACGAGGAACAGGATGGTGTTCAACGCGAAGGTGCCGGTGACGGCGACTCCGTAGGCCGACGCCAGGGCCGCGGAGGACCCGAAGCCGAGGACCAGGACGATGACCGCGGCGAAGAGGCCCCAGTTGATGGCGGGGGAGTACACCTGGCCCACCTCCTCGTCGGAGGTGTGTCGGATTGTCATCCTCGGGAGGAACCCGAGCTGCACGGCTTGGTGGGTGACGCTGAACGCCCCGGAGATCACCGACTGGGAGGCGATGACGGTGGCGATGGTCGCGAGGATGACCATGGGGATCTGGGCCCAGCCGGGCAGGATGAGGAAGAACGGGTTTTCCACCGCGGTGGGGGTGTCGAGGATCAGTGCGCCCTGTCCGAGGTAGTTCAAGATCAGGGCGGGGAACACCACCAGGAACCAAGCCCGGGTGATGGGTCTACGCCCGAAGTGGCCCATGTCGGCGTAGAGGGCTTCGGCCCCGGTGATGGCCAGCACCACTGATCCGAGGGCGATGAACGCGATCCCCGGGTGGGTGGTGATGAACACCAGCCCGTAGGTGGGGGACAGGGCCCGCAGGACGGTCGGGTCGGTGCGGATCCCGTTGATCCCGGCGACTGCCAGCGCGGTGAACCAGAGGATCATGACCGGGCCGAACAGCTTGCCCACGACGCCGGTGCCGAACCGTTGGATCACGAACAGCACCGTCAGCACCGTCACGGTGATGGGCAGCACCAGCTGACCGAGGCCGGGGACGGCGACCTTGACTCCTTCGACGGCGGAGAGCACCGAGATGGCGGGGGTGATGATGCCGTCGCCGTAGAACAGGGCCGCCCCGAACACCCCCAGGGCGACGAGGGTGGCTTTGCCTGCTGCGGTCTTGAGCGGGTAGGACCGCAGCAGGGCGGTGAGGGCCATGATGCCGCCCTCCCCGTCGTTGTCGGCCCGCAGGATGAAGGTCACGTACTTGATCGACACGATCAGGGTGATGGCCCAGAACACCAATGAGATGACGCCGTAGACGTCCACAGGGGTGGGTTGCACCGCGTGGTCGTCGGCGGTGAACACCGTCTGCAGGGCGTAGAGCGGGCTGGTCCCGATGTCACCGAACACCACCCCCAACGCACCCAACGCCAACGCGGTGATCCCGCGGCGTCCCCGTACTGGGCGGGCACCGTCGTAGCGGCCGCGGTTCGGCGTGGCGACCGCCCCGGTGTCGCCGACACCGCCCGCCGCCGCCGACGTCACCACGCCACTACCGGCGCCCCGTACAACGGTGTCGATGGGACCGCGCCGCGGCGAGGCGCGCGCAGACCGCTGAGCGCAGTTGTCTCTGGTTGAGAAGCCAAGGCCGGCGCGGTGAGTCTCACCGCGGCGACGCTATGCCCCGCCCGGGCCGGCAGCGAGCGGGAGTGACCCGCGTCGGCGCACACTTTCACCCAGACACCAGCCCCGACCAGCAGCTACCCCCGCCCGACGTTCGCCAGGGGGTGGCAGGACGCGCCGAACCCCCCCGGTGCGGGCGATCAGTATCCCGCCGCAGCGCACGGTCACCGGGATCAGTCACGACTCGTTGCCGTCAATCTTGATGTTAATGGGCGGCGTCGAACGCCTCCTGGACCGCGGTGGGGATCCGCCCGCGGTCGGACACCTCGTAGCCGTTGCCCCGCGCCCACTCGCGGACCGCAGCGGCGTGCTCCCGGCTGCTGGTGGTGGTGGTGGTGGTGGTGGTGCGACCCCCGGTCCCGTTTCGCCGGGCCGCCGTGGGGCCACGGGCACCTGGCCGAACTCGGCCACCGGTGCGGCGGGCGTGCTTGACCCAGGTCGCCAGGTCCTCGCGCAGGGCGGCTGCGTGTGCCGTGCTGAGGTCGATCTCGTAGCTCGTGCCATCGACACCGAAGCTCACGGTCTCCCGCGCGGTCACCGTGTCGTCGAGGTCGTCGACCAGAGTGGTGGTGGTGTGCTGGGCCGCGGGGAAGAGGGTCCCTTCGTCGGGTCCGGAACGGGAACGGCTGCCGACAACAGCGCGGACGGCACCCGCAGCATGACCGACCACAGCAGTGAGAAGTCCGAGGAACACGCCGACCAGTATCCCCACCGAGGCCAGCTACCGCCCCGGTGCGTCACAACGGTTCGTTTGTGAGACTTCGCGGGGTCTGCGTTGGACCTCGGCATGGGTGAGCGGTGATGGTGCTCAGTCGCTGGTGAGCTCAGCGCCGTCTGCGCCAGAAGAGCCAGCTGGCCAGCGCGACTAGACCTTGGCGGCCTCGTCACCGGGGGTGGTCGCACCCGGTGCGGTTGAGGGCGCGGAGCCGGCCTGCTGGCTCAGCACGGACTCCTCGATGCGCTTGCCGATTTCGGCGTCCACGTTCTTCCAGTACTCGAACACGCGGCTCAGCACCGGCTCCTGCACCCCGTTGAGCACGTGGCCGGTGACGTTGGTGACGAAGCGCTCCTTGGCGTCGTCGTCCATCTGCGCGACCAGCATTGCGGGCTGCACCCAGTCGCTGTCGTCCGCGTGGTCGAGGTAGGCGCTGCGCACCTGCTCCCCCTGGGTGGCCCAGCCGGCGCCGTCCTGCAGCGTGGTGTCCGCCGCGGGGCCGCCGTAGGAGTTGGGCGCGTACACCGGCACGGACGGGTCGTTGAACCGGTGGGCCATGTTCCCGTCCTTGGAGTAGGAGTTGACCTCCGCGGCCTTGGCCTGGTTCACCGGCAGGTGGGTGTAGTTCGCGCCGATGCGGTAGCGGTGGGCGTCGGCGTAGGAGAACACCCGGCCGAGCAGCATCTTGTCCGGGCTGAAACCGATGCCGGGCACGATGTTGGACGGCTCGAACGCGGCCTGCTCGATCTCGGCGAAGAAGTTGCGCGGGTTGCGGTTCAGGGTGAGCTTGCCGACCTCGATCAGCGGGTAGTCCTGCTGCGACCAGACCTTGGTGAGGTCGAACGGGTTGAAACGGTAGTTCTCCGCGTCGGCCTCGGGCATGAGCTGCACCTTCATCGTCCAGGACGGGAAGTCGCCGTTCTCGATGGAGCCGTAGAGGTCCTGGCGGTGGTTGTCCGGGGAGGTGCCCGCCAGCTCGTCGGCCTTGTCCTGGGTGAGGAAGTCGATGCCCTGGTCGGTCTTGAAGTGGAACTTCACCCAGGTGCGCTCGCCCGCGGTGTTGATCCACTGGTAGGTGTGGCTGCCGAAGCCGTCCATGTGACGCCAGGTGCGCGGGATGCCGCGGTCACCCATGAGCCAGGTCACCTGGTGCGCGCTCTCCGGGCTCAGCGTCCAGAAGTCCCACTGCATGTTGTTGTCCCGCAGGCCGGAGCCGGGCAGGCGCTTCTGGCTGCGGATGAAGTCCTGGAACTTCATCGGGTCCTTGACGAAGAACACGGGGGTGTTGTTCCCGACCATGTCCCAGTTGCCGTCCTTGGTGTAGAACTTCAGCGAGAAGCCCCGGGGGTCGCGCCAGGTGTCGGGCGAGCCCTGCTCGCCGGCGACGGTGGAGAAGCGGGCCAGCGTCTGGCACGTCGCGCCCGGTTGAAGCACCTTGGCCTTGGTGTACGCCGAGACGTCCCCGGTGACCTGCCAGGTCCCGAAGGCCCCGCCGCCCTTGGCGTGCACGACCCGCTCGGGCACGCGCTCCCGGTTGAACTGCGCCATCTTCTCGATGAGGTAGTGGTCGTGGAGCAGGATCGGCCCGGAAAGACCGGCGGTGAGCGAGTGCTCGTCGGACTCAACGGGGTTGCCCGCGTTGGTGGTGGTGCGCGGGGGCTGGGCTGCGGCGGTCATGGGTGAGCCTCCTGGTGTGTGTCGGTGCGCGTTGTTGGTGGGCAGCTCCAGGACCCTGCTGTCGGCCCCCGCCGTGGGAGCCCGCTCTGGGGGCCGGGTCGGGGCGTTTGGCCCCTGTTGGTGCTGCGTGCCAACCACGGTAGGAGCGGGAGCTGGGTGGTGCCAGGAAGGCGAGGCTGGCCTCGGCGTTTCCCCGCCCGGATTGCGGCGACACCCGGAACGCGCCGCGGGTTCGGTGGTGGGGGCGACCGCGGGGGGCTCTTACCCGCCGTTGTCGGCGCTCTCCCCACCCTGGGGGGCTTGGGGGGTTCCGGTGACCCTGTCCTGCCAGGTGGCGCGCGCCCCGGAGTCCCCGATGAGGTAGACGTCGTAGATGGCGGCCCCGGCCGCGAGGACCGAGAGCACAGCCAGGGCGACGGTGGCCACCGTGCTCGCGGGGGCGAGGAATACCCGGCGGGTGGGCGCCGGGTGGGTGGGGGTGGCCACCGCGGTGCGGGTCGCGCCGCCGCCGCCGGGACCCGACTGGGCGGGGTCAGCGACGGTCGGGGAGGACGTGGCCGGCCCGGCGGCGAGGGCCGCCTCGTGTCCGGCACGTTCCCTGCCCCGCCACCACACGATGACCGCGAGCACGGCGACGGGCAGCGCCACGTAGAGCGCGGTGTTGCCCAGCTCGACGTGGTTGCTGACGGAGTCGGTGTTGTCCACCCGCGCTTGCAGCCACTCCCCGGCGTTCGTGGTCACCGGCACCAGCACAAGAGTGAGGGTGGCCAGAATCGCGTTGGCGCCGGCCAGCTTGCGCCGGGCGGCGGGCCACACGGCGGTGGCGACGAGGAGCACCGCGCAGAGCGGGAGCAGCACCACGATGGCGTGCACCAGCAGGATGTGGGCGGGAAGCCCGTTCACGGTGGACACGATGGATCCTCCAGATGGGCCGAGGCGATGGCGGTACGACGGGCAGGACGGCAGGGCTCACGGGTGGATGACCAGGGCACGCGGGTTGCTAGCCAATAGCGGTGCCGAAGAGGCGGCCGATGGCGTAGGTCAGGGCGAGCCCGGCCGCGCCCCCGACCACCACGCGGATCACGGCGCGTCCTGGGGTGCTGCCGCCGATGCGGGCACTGCTGGCCCCGGCCAGGGCCAGTGCAACGAGGACGGCAACGACGGTGACGGGCACCCGCCACGCGGGGGGCGGAAGCAGAATCGCGACCAGCGGCAGCAAGGCGCCGAGGATGAACGCGACCGCGGAGGCCAACGCGGCCTGGGCCGGGTTGGCCAGGTCCTCAGGGTCGATGCCGAGCTCGGCGTCGATGTGGGCGGCGAGGGCGTCACGCTCGGTCAGCTCAGCGGCCACCCGCTCAGCCGTCTCCTCGCTCAGCCCCTTGGCCCGGTAGATCGCGGTGAGCTCGCGGAGCTCCTCCTCCGGGGTCTCCTCAAGCTCGCGGCGCTCCTTGGCCAGCAGCGCGGTCTCGCTGTCACGCTGGGTGCTGACCGAGACGTACTCCCCGAGGGCCATCGACACCGCACCGGCCACGAGCCCGGCCAGCCCCGCGGTGAAGATCGGCCCGGACGCGGCGGTGGCGCCGGCCACGCCAACCACAATGCCCGCGACGGAGACGATCCCGTCGTTAGCACCGAGAACCCCGGCGCGGAGCCAGTTCAGCTTCCCGCTGCTGGCCGCGGCGTGAGGCTCCCCGCCGTGGGTGGGCAAACCAGCATCAGCGGCCTCGACCTGCGCGGTGGTGGGGCGGGCATCACTCGGTGGTGGCATATCGGGCACAACGGCTAGTGGAACACGAAACCCTAACCATCTCCAGGCAAGCGAGGCTAGCCTCAACCACCTGCACCGTCGCCATCTGCCGCCAGTTTCGGCGGTGCCGCGATCGTCTGCGACCCGGTTACCCACCCGAGTGGTCACCCCCCACCGCGCCGTCGGGGGTCCTGCCCTGGTGAAGGTTTCGGTGCCCATCGGCGCCCAAGGGCGTTCTGGTGACGCAATTCCCCATGAGCACCACCTCGGCGTGTTCATCTCAACCAACGGCCTGGCCGGGTGGGGGCCCGGTGCGGGGTGGGCGGTCTCCCGGCAACGCTCGGTGCTAGCAACCCCGCCACTCTGCAAGCGGGTGTCTCATACGTTCGTTTTTGCGACGTTGGGATGAGCGCTACTGGTGAGGGCGGGGGTTGTAGATACCGCGTCCAGGCCCTCGGGTTGAGCGTTCAGCCACGTTGCGTTGCCGGGGGCTGGGCCGAGGGGATGAGGTGGCGTTACGCAACCACCGTGATCCGGGGCCCTCGGTGCCGGCTTCGTCGTCGGGGTTGAACAGGGCGCACCGGCGCAGGGAGAGGCACCCGCACCCGATGCAGCCGTCGAGGGTGTCGCGCAGCGCGGTGAGTTCGGTGATGCGGGCGTCGACGACGTGTCGCCACGGGCGGCTGAGTCGGGTCCAGTCGGCGCGGGTGGGTGGCCGGTCGGTGGGGAGGTGGGAGAGGGCGTCGCCGATCTCGCCGAGGGTCAGTCCGACGTGCTGCGCGGCGGCGATGAAGGCGAGGCGACGCAGGACGTGGCGGGGGTAGCGGCGCTGGTTGCTGCTGGTGCGGGTAGAGGTGAGCAGGCCGCGCGTCTCGTAGAACCGCAGCGTCGGCACTGATACTCCGGCTCGGGCAGCGACCTCGCCGATGCTGAGCAGCTCGGTGGGCACAGGGCCACCGTGGCACCGGCGGTCCTTGACCTCAAGTAAAGATGAGGGTGTTGCCTGCCGACATGGCGGACACGGGGTTGCTGGACGAGGCGTACGAGCGGTTGCACCGCACCGGCCCGGAGATGGACGGGTGGCTGTCGAACCACGGCCCGATGGCGGCGGACGCGTTGCTGCGGCTCGGCCAGGGCGACCGGGTGGCGCGGTGGGTCGAGGGCTACTCGTCGCGTCTCGAGGAGCTGCCGGCGCCGCGGTGGCCGCTGGCGGAGGATGAGTGGCGCAGCGCGCTGGGTGACCCGACGCGCCTGGGTGACTGGCTTGAGCTGCTGGGTCGGCAGGTGTGGGAGGAGCCATGGGAGGAAGTACTGGTCCGGTGGTGGCCGCGGCTGCTGCCCGGAGCGATTGCCTCGGCGACCCACGGCCTGATCCGCACCGGGCACGCGGTGCGGGCGCTGCGGGAGCAGGTCACCGGACCGCGGCTCGACGAGCTAGGCCAGGCCCTGGGGTACTGGGCGGCGAGGTGGGCCCCGGTGCCGGGGTACGACCCACGCGGCTCCGTCGGGGTGGGTGACGCACTGGACGGCGTCCCTGTGCTCGGCGTAGACGGTGGCGCGGGGGTTCGCGCCCGTCTGGTGCAGCTCGTCGGGCGCGAAGCGTGGTCGCCGGCGGTGTCCGCGCACCAGCCACCCAGCGACCCGGCGGCGGTGCCCGCAGCCCTCGACGAGCTGACCGCCGCCGCCGTGGCCCGGTACGCCCGCCGTGCGACCGGTGAGCCGGTCATGCTCGTCCACTCCGCGACCGCACCCCGAGCAGCCGCGCTCGTGCTCCCGTCCCTGCCCACCCACCTGTGGCGGGACACCTACGCCGCCGCGTGGGTGTGCTCCGCCGCGATCACCGCGCTGTACCGACCCGAACGCGACGACCCACCTTCAGCACCGACCGGGGATTCGAGAGGCGACCGCTCCGCCGACGACCTCGCCGCCCGGGCCGCCGACCACGGCGACGAGCACGTCATCAAGTTCGCCGAGGTCGCGGTCGAGGCACACCGCCGCGGTACCCCCGATGCGCTGACCGCGGGCTACGAATGCGCCCGGCTCGTCTCATAAACGATCGTATGTGACACAGCCGCGCGGTAGCTCGAGGCTTGTTTCGTCGCCGCGGGTCTCGAGCCACCGAAAGTGTGCTGAAACCCGTTGTCGGTTTGTGCGTGTCATGACACCTGTTTGCGGCGGGTTGCGGCACAGTCGACCGTCGTGGGCGAGCTGTTGGGGTACGCGAGGGTGTCGACCACGGTGCAGGACCCTGCGTTGCAGCACGACGCTCTGAGCGCCGCGGGCTGCTGGCGGACGTTCACCGACACCGCCTCGGGGTCGAAGACGGACCGCCCCCAGCTCGGCGAGGTGATGGCCGCACTCCGCCCGGACGACACGTTGGTGGTGTGGCGCCTCGACCGGTTGGGTCGGTCGCTGCCGCACCTGATCGAGACCGTTCGCGGGCTGGAGTCCCGGGGGGTGGGGTTCCGGTCGTTGCAGGAGTCGATCGACACCACCACCCCGGGGGGCCGGTTGGTGTTCCACGTTTTTGCCTCGTTGGCGGAGTTCGAGCGGGACCTGATCCGGGAACGCACCCACGCCGGCCTTGCCGCGGCCCGGGCCCGGGGACGTAACGGGGGCCGGCCGACGGTGATGACCCCGGCGAAGGCGCGGCAGGCCCGGAAGATGATGAAGGACGGGACACCGCTCGGGGAGGTTGCCGCGGTGGTGGGGGTGTCCCGGTCGACGTTGTACCGGCAGCTGGTGTGGAAGCAGGACACCCCATGAGCCCGGGCACGAGGACGGCGGGCCGTACCGGAGTCGCGTTCGTGGGGGAGCGCGCCGACGTGGGCCGGCATCTGATGGTGATGGTGACCGTCGACCCGGCGGCGGCGGCGGTGGTGCGGGAGTCGGTGGCGGAGCTGCTGGCGGGAGACGGGTTGTGGTGCGGTCCGGCGGCGGCCGGACCTCGGTGCCGAACCGCACTGCTCGCTCTGGTGGTGTCGGGTGTGGTGTCGGCTGAGGTGGTTGACGCTGTCGGCTACGACGCCGCCGCCGAGGGCCGTCAGGCCTGTCTGGCCCGGGTGGCCGCGCTCGCTGACGCTGCCGAGGTCGACCTGTTGGTTCTTGCCCGCGACGACAGCTGCGCGAAGCAGGACTGGGCCCAGTCGGGGGAACTGGCGTACCGGGTCGGCGCCAGTCCCGCGCTGTGCTGCGAGCACGCCGACGTCGACGTCGAGCCGCTCACCGTCCTCGCGGAGCTGCTGGTGTGGAGCTGGACCCGGGGTGGGGACACCCGCCGAGCGGTCGCGAATGCGCTCACCGCGGTGCACTTGGTCTGACGAGGGGGTCGTGACTGTCAGGCAACTGGAAGCCCGGTGACCTCGGCGGCGCCCAGGTCGCCGCCGGTACCCGAGGCACCGCCCCCCGGAGGGAGCAGGGAGACCCCAGCCACGGCCTACGGTTGCGGGGAAGTGGCTGCGGGGACCACTGGGGCGGCGCCAGGCGTGAGACCCCTTTCGGGCTCACGTGGCCCGTGCTCGACGATGTTGTGGGGGATGGGCAATGGTCATGGATGAGAACGGTTCTGGCGCGGGTGACGTCGCCGGGAACGGCTTGAGTGGTGCAGCCGGTGAGGGGGTGCGGGGGGCGCGCAAGCCCCGCCGCGGGGGGCCTCAGCTGGACCGGCGGCAAATCTTGCTGGCGGCGGTGGCGTTCATCGACCGGGAGGGGCTGCGTGAGCTGACGATGCGTCAGGTGGGTGCGGAGCTCGGGGTGGAGGCGATGTCGCTCTACAACTACGTGCCGGGCAAGGAGGCGTTGCTCGACGGGGTGGTGGAGCTGTGCATCGACGAGCTCTACGGCGACCCGCAGGTCCACATGTCCGGTGACGTGGGGTGGCAGGACTACCTGCAGCGCCTCGCCCACGGGGTGCGTCGTATCGCCCTGGCTCACCCGGAGGTGTTCCCGCTGATCGCGACCCGCCCCCCGGCGGCGCCGTGGGTGCGTCCGCCGCTGCGCAGCCTGCGGTGGATGGAGAGCTTCCTGGACACCTTGGCGTCCTCCGGGTTCACCGACGCCGACGCCGTCACCGCTTACCGGGCGTTCTCGAGCTTCCTGCTCGGGCACCTGCTGCTGGAGGTCTCCGCGCAGGGCGTGGACACCGGCCCGGTCGAGGAGACCGACCCCGCCACCGGGTCCACGCAGACCACCCTGGACACCTACCCCACGCTGCAACGGATGCAGGGCGACCTGTCCGAGGACCACTCCGCGGCGGAGTTCGAGGAGTCCCTGGAGAACCTCTGCGACCGCCTCGCCGCCACCCTGCACCGGTAGGCGCCGGCACCCCGACCGAGGCCCACCCAAAGCCCTGACCTGTCCGGTTCGACCGGCCCGCCGGCAACGGTGCGGGCAGGAATTGTGTCCAACCTGGTTGCGGAACCCCCGCCCCCCTGTGTCTTACTTACGCGGTAAGTCGATCATGGTGAGTCCAGAGTCCGGCTCCGCGGCCTGCCACCCACTGATGTCCTGACCTGGACTCGTGGGATGTGCGCCGGTGGTCGTCACCTCGCGCCTCTCCATGCGCACACCCCCCTGGGAGTACCCCTGTGTCCGATGCTTTGAAGAACGGGCTGGCGATCATCGCCGAGTTCGTGCCCAAGCTGCTGCTGTTCCTGGTGATCCTCGTCGTGGGGATCCTGATCGCGAAAGCGATCACCAAGGCCATCTCCGTGGTCCTGACCCGGGTCGGGTTCGACAAGGCGGTGGAGCGCGGCGGGGTCAAGAAGGCCCTGGCGAACAGCCAGTACGACGCCTCTGACGTCATCGCCAAGATCGTCTACTACGCGCTGGTGCTGTTCGTGCTGCAGCTCGCGTTCGGCGTCTTCGGCGCCAACCCGATCAGCACCCTGATTGCCTCGATCATCGCGTTCATCCCCAGCCTGATCGTGGCCATCATCATCGTGGTCATCGCCGCCGCCATCGCTGCCGCGGTCCGCGAGCTCATCTCCAACACCCTTGGTGGGCTGTCCTACGGCAAGACCCTCGGCACCATCGCCTCGGTGTTCATCCTCGGTTTCGGGATCATCGCCGCCCTCAACCAGATCGGGGTCGCGACCACCGTCACCACCCCCGTGCTGATCACCGTGCTGGCCACGATCGGCGGCATCCTCGTCGTCGGCGTCGGCGGCGGCCTGATCACCCCCATGTCGCGACGGTGGGAGAACTACCTGGCCAAGGCCGAGGACGAGGCACCCAAGATGCGTGACCACGCCCGCAACGCCCCCTCGGTCCGTGAGCAGGCCCAGGACGCCAAGACCCGCGCCCAGCACGCCTACAACCAGGACGACGAGCCCACCCCCGGCGCCCGCCGCGTCTGAGCCCCACCCCCGGGGCCTGCCCCACCCCGGCCAGCGCTGAACGCACGCCCAGCCTGACCGGCGCCCGTCGCGCACCGAACCCGGTGCACCCCAGCACGACCCGATCGACCCCTGCGTGGGCACCACCCGCGCCACCAGCACCACCCTGTGAAGGAGCTCACCTCATGACAGTCAAGGACCTCCCCCCCGTCGGGCAGCTCACCAACGCCACCGTGCACGGCAGCGACGGCGAGAAGCTCGGCAAGGTCGCCGACATCTACCTCGACGAGCAGACCGACAAGCCCGAGTGGGCCGCGGTGAAGACCGGCATGTTCGGTGGCCACGTCGCCCTGGTCCCGCTGGCCGAGGCCAGCCACGACGGCGACACCCTCACCGTCCCGTACACCAAGGACCAGATCAAGAACGCCCCCCACCAGGACCCGGCCCAGGAGCTGAGCCCGGCCCAGGAGGCGGAGCTGTTCACCCACTACGGGATCGCCTACGGCGGCGAGACCGTCACCGCCCAGCCCGAGAAGACCAACCAGGCGGAGGCCGGCCAGCACGAGCAGGGCCAGTCCGGGAACCGGGCGGACCACTCCGGGGAGCAGGGCGTCGTCGGGCACGACACGTCGGGGCCGACCACGGACGAGGCGATGACCCGGTCGGAGGAGCAGCTCCGCGTGGGCACCCGCACCGAGGAGGTCGGGCGGGCGCGGCTGCGCAAGCACGTCGTGACCGAGGAGCAGACCCGCACCGTCCCGGTCTCCCACGAGGAGGTGTCGGTGACCCGTGAGCCCATCACCGAGGCGAACCGGCCCGCCGCCACCGACGGCCCCGCGATCAGCGAGGAGGAGCACGAGGTCGTGCTCCACGCCGAGAAGCCTGTCGTGGAGAAGGAGACCGTCCCGGTGGAGCGCATCAAGCTCGACACCGAGACCGTCACCGACGAGCAGACGGTGACCGGTGAGGTCCGCAAGGAGCAGGTCGAGGTCACCGACCCCAGCACGACCGACGCGAAGCGCAAGTGACCACCGCCGGGGCCACCCGCGCCGGCGACGGCGACGACCACGCCGCGGTCACCGGCACCGACTCCGGTGCCGGGCGGGCCGCCCGGCGGCGCTCGGCCGGGGAGCCGGTCGAGACCGGTCTCGACCGGCGCGTCGACGGGCGACCGGCCCGCACCAGCGCCGCAGCCGCGTTCGCCCTGGCCGTCGGGGTCGCCGCCGTCGTCTGCGTGCTCACGGTGATCCTGTCCCCGGTCGGTCTCGTCCTGGGGGTGCTGGGACTCATCCTGGGCATCGTCGGGATCCGGGCCGCCCGCAAGGTCGGGATCACCGGCAAGGGTGTGGCCACCACCGGGCTGGTGCTCAGCGTGCTGTCCGTGGTCGCGGCGGTCGCGTTCGCGGTCGGCGCCGTCACGGTCCTGAACAACCAGTCCGCGGTGGACCGGCTCAACCAGCAGGTGCAGAACCTGCGGGACAAGCTGCCCACCCAGGTCGTCCGCGCCCCGTAAGACCCCCGCCGACGCCACCACCCACGGGTGGTGGCGTCGGCGGAGCCCCCGTTGTGGGACCCGCCGGCGCCGCCCCTCGTGGTGGCGCGGGCGGTCCCCTCTCTGATCCGTCGTCAGGACGTGCGATGACCTCCTCCACCCCGCTTGTCGGGTTGATCCGCCGCTCCGGGTGCCGCGTGCGACCCGCCGGGCGCGACTGTTGGGCCGTGGCGTGAGCGCCGTCCCGCCGCGACCGCCGCTGATGGCTGGGACCGTGGTCCTCGACGCGGCCGGGGCGCCGGTGGGCCGGGTGAGGCACCTGTACCCGGACCCGATGACCCACGACCCGGAGTGGGCCTCAGTCGCCCCTGACGACGGGTGGGCACGAGTGCTGGCCCCGTTGGCCGGGGCGGTGGTCACCCCCACCGGGGTGGTGCTCGCGCACCCCGCCAACGTGATCCTGGCCGGCCCCGCCGCCCCGGACCGGGACACCCTGTCCGACAACGAGGTCCTCGCCGCGACCGGCTACTACTACCAGCCCGGCATCGCCCCCGGGGCCGGACTCACCGCACCGGACCCCACCACCAGCGGCACCGCCGCGGTTCGCGACGGGGGCGACTCCGACGGGAACGGCGCCGACGCGGGTGCGGGTGTGGTGGTCGTCCGCTCCAAGGAGCAGCTGCGCACCGGGACCGAGCGGGTCGTCGCGCAACGCCTGCGGGTCCGCAAGGTCGTCGTCACCGAGGAACGCACCATCACCGTGACCGTGCGCCACGAGGAGTACCGGATCGAGACGATCCCGGCCGACGAGCACCCGGGCCCCGGACAGCCCCTCGACCCGACCCCCAGTAGCGATGCCGGCGGGGGGGACGAGCTGGTGCTGACCCTGCACGCCGAACAACCCGTCGTGAGCCTGGAAGTCGTACCCGTCGAACGCATCAGGATCAGCAAGCACACCGTCACCGGTGAGCAGCCGGTGTCCGCACTCGTCCGCCGCGAGGTCGTCGACACCCCCAACACCACCGCACCCAGCACCTGACCCCAGTTTGACCCCGCGCGGCGCATTCAATCTGCTTGCGAGGGGAGTCGGCCCTGCCGGCTCCCTGATTCTCAGGCCTGTTCGTCCCCGCAGGCACCTGCCTCGCCGGTTACCGGCGTGGGTCGATGGGGTCGTCGTAGACGGGGCGCTCGGTAACGACCCGGGTGCGGGTCACCGCGCGGGACCGACTGAGCAGGGCAAGTCCTAGGACGAGGCCGAGGACCCCGACGACCATGAGGATGACCCCCACGGTGGGGAGGTCGATGCCGCTGATCGTGGTGGTGACCGCGAACTTCAGCACCGCTCCCGCGGCGATCAGGAACAGGCTCGCGCCGATGGTCATGGGTGCTCCTCCCACATCGCGCGGCCCGGTGCCGGCGGGTGATGGCGGTGAGTCAACGCCGTCGCCGCTGGTGGAGCGCGGTCGGACACGCGGGCGGGGTCCGGCACGGTGGGCCGGTCGACGTGACGGCGGTGCCCAGCAGCTCATGTGCCGCGGGTGGTCTACGGCCCCCATGATGGCGGGACGGGCACGACGATGTTGAGGAGCTCCACATGATCGGACGGCACGAGATCGATCGGCTGCGGGGTGGCACCGCCTATGACAGCGAGGGCCACAAGGTGGGCAAGGTCGGTGAGGTGTACCTGGACAACCACACCGGTGACCCGGCGTGGGCGACGGTGAACACCGGCCTGCTCGGGACCCGGCAGACGTTCGTGCCGTTGCACCAGGCCAGCGTCGACGGCGCCGACCTGCGGCTGCCGATCACCAAGGCGGCGGTGAAGGACGCCCCCCACATCGGGGACGACGAGGCGCTGAGCCCTGAGGCGGAGACGGCGCTGTACCGCCACTACGGGCTCGACACCCGCGAGGACCATGACGCCGGCAACTCCCACGACACCAGGAGCTCCCACGACACCGGGGGCCGTGACTCCGGCCGTCACCCCGGACGTGACGAGGTCCGCGGTGATGGCCAGGGCCGCGGGGAGCGCGACGACCACCGGGTCGGCGAGGAGCTCCGCACCGAGGACGGTGTCCGCGACAAGGACACCGGTCGGGGTGACAGGTCCGCGCACGGTGACGTGATCGCCGGTGCTGCTGCGGGTGCGGTGGGGGAGGGGCACCGCACGGAGCGGACCCGCGACGAGGGCCGCGGTGACACGGCCACCCACACCGGTACTGGGGATGGGCAGGGGCCGCGGTTGCGCAAGCACGTGGTGACCGAGATGCAGACCATCACTGTGCCCGTGGAGCGTGAGGTTTACACCTTGGAGGACGGCACCGAGGTCGACGCCCCAGGAACCACCGGGACACCGGGGACGCGGGGTGAGGGCCAGCGCCCCACCCCAGGGGAGCGCGACCACAGGTAGACGAGGAGGAACCGGCTCAGGCCCGTAAGCCAGTTCGTCCGGACCTGGGACGGTGACACGGCCCCCACCAATGTTGGTGGGGGCCGCGTCGTGCGTGACGGCGTGTGGTTTGCGGGGGGTCAGTAGTAGTGGTTGCGGCCGCCGACCGCGCGACCCAGGCGCCCCAGCACGAACAGGACGATCCCGATGACGAGAAGGATGCCGCCGATGGTGTAGAGGATGGGGATCTTGATGATGAACCCCACCACCAACAAGATGACGCCGAGAGTGATCACAGCTGGGGGCCTTCCGGTTGTGGGCCGCCCCGCAGACGCGGCGACGGGCGGCTCTGTCTA
>NZ_BAAGQZ010000061.1:0-1208 GCF_054783215.1 Rhodococcus aerolatus
GCCTCACGGCCACCCGCGCACCCACCCCCACCCGACACTGGGGCCACGCAGCCATGGGTCTCACCCACAGCCGATCCGCGGGACGGAGCATGAATCTGTGGGTCGATGAGGTGCTGTTTACGATCCGGGTGGTTGTCGGTTTGTGTCGATGACCGGGCGCCCGGCGAGTGGGTGTGTCAGGTGGATTCTGACCCCGATGGTGGTGCCGATGGGGCTGCTGCACGGATAGGTGACAGTCGGGTTAGGCCGCCTGGGTAGCGGTCTGGGTCATGGTGGTCTCGTACTCGATGGGGGTCAATCGGCTGAGGCGGCTCTGTCGGCGTCGGCGGTGGTAGGTGCGCTCGATCCAGGTGATGATCGCGATGCGCAGCTCGTCGCGGGTGGTCCAGCGGCGGCGGTCGAGGACATTGCGCTGCAGCAGCGAGAAGAAGCTCTCCATCGCGGCGTTGTCGCCGGCGGACCCGACCTGGCCCATCGAGCCCGCCATGGCGTGGCGGGTCAACGCTCGCTGCATCTTCCGAGACCGGAATTGTGACCCGCGGTCGGAGTGCACGATGCAGCCGGCGACGTCGTGGCCCTCGGCGTGGCGACGGGCGACGGCGTTCTCCAGCGCGGTGACCGCGAGGCGGGACTGCATCCGCGAGTCGATGGAGTAGCCGACGATGCGGTTGGACCAGACGTCCTTGATCGCGCAGAGGTAGAGCTTGCCCTGCGCGGTGGGGTGCTCGGTGATGTCGGTCAGCCACAGGGTGTTGGCGGCCGGGGCGGTGAAGTCGCGTCGCACCCGGTCGTCGTGGGCGGGGGCCCCGGCCCGGCGGGCCTTGCCGTAGGCCTTGGGCTTGCCGAACACGCTCCACCAGCCGTTGGCCGTGCAGATCCGCCACGCGGTGCGATCCGCCATGACGTGTCCGGCCTGCTGCGCTTCGTCGGCGAGCAGTCGGTACCCGAACTCGAGGTCCTCGCGGTGCGCGTCGAACAGCGCGTTGCCCCGGTGGGCCTCGGTCCAGTCGGCGTCGGTGACCGGGTCTGTGAGCCATCGGTAGTAGGGCTGGCGAGCGTGGTTCAGCACCCGACACGTCACCGCGACCGGCACCCGCACAGGGGCACCGGCAGCGGCCAGGTCACGGACGAGCGGGTACGTCTGTAATGGCGGTGGCTGGCCCGTGGCCGGCTGAGAGGCTGGGCCTCGGCCGGTACGTGTGACTCCG
>NZ_BAAGQZ010000062.1:0-16507 GCF_054783215.1 Rhodococcus aerolatus
GTGGCCGTCTCACCTCACGACGCCACGCCCATCAGCGAAGCCGTACACCACGTCCCTGGACGCAACTCCACAGGGTGGTCACCGACCCCGCCCTGACCACGACCCCGGGCACAGGTCGACCGTCCACAACGTCGGGGGTGGTGCCCCCGGGTTTCACGGTGGAGTCGTGCGCGGGGTGGCGTTGTGGAACGGTCTCGGTCCGGCGAGCCCAACTGCTGCGGTTCGGCGGACGGGTACTTCGGTGAGGAGCTGGTTGGTGTGACGGGGCGGGTAGATGAGTTCCAACGCGACCATGCGGGGGTGGGGGTGCCGCTGGCGGTGGTCTACAAGTACTTCGACGACCAGGGCGGGTACCTGGCCGCGTTGATGGCCTACTACGCGTTCCTGTCACTGTTCCCGCTGCTACTACTGCTTTCGACGATCTTGGGGATCGTGCTCGTGGGGCACCCCGCGGTGGCGGAGCAGGTGCTGCACTCGGCGTTGAGCCAGTTCCCGGTCATCGGGGACCAGCTGGGTCAGCCGGCCCGCATCGGGGGTGGGGTGTTCGGGCTCGTGGTCGGCATCCTGGGGGCGGTGTACGGCGGGCTGGGGGTGGCCCAGGCGTTGCAGAACGCGATGAACACGGTGTGGTCGGTGCCCCGCAATGACCGCCCCAACCCGGTCAAGGCCCGGGGGCGGAGCCTGCTGCTGCTGGTCACGGTGGGGGTGGCGCTGCTGGCGACGACGGTGCTGTCGGCGCTGGGCGGGTCCGGGGTCGGCGCCCTGGGTGTCGGGGTCAAGTTCCTGGTGTTAGTGGTGTCGGTGGCGGTGAACGCCGCCGCGTTCGTGGTGGCGTTCCGGGTGGCCACCGCCCGGGCGCTGTCGACGCGGGAGGTGGCCCCGGGGGCGGTCGCGGCGGCGGTGGTGTGGCAGCTGCTGCAGTCCTTCGGGGTGATCTACGTGGGTCATGTGGTGAAGGGGGCCAGCGCCACCAACGGGGTGTTCGCGGTCGTCCTGGGCCTCGTGGCGTTCCTCTACGTCACCGCGGTCGCGGTGGTGCTGTGCGCGGAGCTCAACGTGGTCCTGGCCGACCGGCTGCACCCGCGGGCGTTGCTCACCCCGTTCACCGATGACGTCGAGCTCACCCCCGGTGACCGCCGCGCCTACACCGCCCAGGCCGAGGCGCAGCGCAGCAAGGGCTTCGAGGACGTCGACGTCAGCTTCGAGGGGTCATCGAGCGACCCGTCCCCGGCGGACACGACCGGGTGACTGCCGACACCCCACCGCGGGGACGTCGAGGCCCCCCGGCGAGGGTCCCTGGCGCCCGTCGCGGCGCCACCGGGGACTCAGTCGGTGGTGGGTGGGGTGGGGGTGACGGTGGCGGTGAGCTCGTCGATGGGGAGGTAGACGCGGGCACCTTCCTGGCGGAACTCGGTGGACTTCTCGGCCATCCCGACCTGCAGGGCGGTGGTGGTGTCGAGGTTGTGTTCTGCGGCGTAGTCGCGGACGTCCTGGCTGATCTTCATGGAGCAGAAGTGGGGCCCGCACATGGAGCAGAAGTGGGCGGTCTTCGCGGCGTCGGCGGGCAGTGTCTCGTCGTGGAAGGACTGCGCGGTGGTGGGGTCGAGGGAGAGGTTGAACTGGTCTTGCCACCGGAAGTCGAAGCGGGCCTCGGAGAGGGCGTCGTCCCAGGCTTGGGCCCCGGGGTGGCCTTTGGCGAGGTCGGCGGCGTGGGCGGCGATCTTGTAGGTGATGACCCCGTCCTTGACGTCGTCGCGGTCGGGTAGGCCGAGGTGTTCCTTGGGGGTGACGTAGCAGAGCATCGCGGTGCCGTACCAGCCGATCATCGCCGCCCCGATCGCGGAGGTGATGTGGTCGTAGCCGGGTGCGATGTCGGTGGTGAGGGGGCCGAGGGTGTAGAACGGGGCCTCGTCGCAGACCTCGAGCTGCAGGTCCATGTTCTCCTTGATCTTGTGCATGGGGACGTGCCCGGGGCCTTCGACCATGACCTGCACGTCGTGGGCCCACGCGGTCTTGGTGAGCTCACCGAGGGTGCGGAGCTCGGCGAACTGGGCGTCGTCGTTGGCGTCGGCGATGCAGCCGGGGCGCAGGCCGTCCCCGAGGGAGAAGGTGACGTCGTAGGACGCCATCAGCTCGCACATCTCCTCGAAGTGGGTGTAGAGGAAGTTCTCCTGGTGGTGCGCCAGGCACCACGCGGCCATGATCGACCCGCCGCGGGACACGATCCCGGTCTTGCGCCGCGCGGTGAGCGGCACGTAGCGCAGCAGGACCCCGGCGTGGACGGTGACGTAGTCGACGCCCTGCTCGAACTGCTCGACGAGGGTGTCGCGGTAGATCTCCCAGGACAGGTCCTCGGCCTTGCCGTTCACCTTCTCCAGGGCCTGGTAGAGGGGGACGGTGCCGATGGGGACGGCGCTGTTGCGGACGATCCACTCCCGGGTGGTGTGGATGTTGCGCCCGGTGGAGAGGTCCATGACGGTGTCCGCGCCCCACCGGGTGGCCCACGTCATCTTCTCCACCTCCTCCTCGATGGAGGACGCCACGGCGCTGTTGCCGATGTTGGCGTTGATCTTGACGAGGAAGTTGCGGCCGATGGCCATCGGCTCGAGCTCGGGGTGGTTGACGTTGGCGGGCAGCACCGCCCGGCCGCGGGCGATCTCGTCGCGGACGTGCTCGACGGTGACCCCCTCGCGCAGCGCGACGAACTCCATCTCCGGGGTGACCTGACCGCGGCGGGCGTAGCCGAGCTGGGTGACGGTGGCCCCGGGGACGGCGCGGCGCGGCTTGAGGGCACCGGCGAAGACCCGGTCGAGGTCGCGGTGATCCGCGCTCTTGTGCCCGTTGTCGACCGGGAGGACGGGGCGCCCGTCGTAGACCTCGGTGTCGGCCCGGTCGGTCAGCCACGCCTCCCGGGTGCGGGGCAGCCCCAGGCGGATGTCGGTGCGCAGCGTCGTGTCGGTGTAGGGCCCGGAGGTGTCGTAGAGGACGACGGAGTCCCCGTTCGTGAGGTCGACCTCCCGCATCGGCACCTGCAGGTCCGGGCGGGACCCGGGCAGATAGACCTTCCGGGACCCCGGGAACGCTGTACCGCGTCCAGCAGAACCAGACGCCGAGGCATCCCGGGAGTCAGGGGAGACCGTCGAGTCAGCGGAGTCCGGGGACTCGACAGAACCAGCGGAGTCCGGGGACTCAGCAGAACCAGGGGGTGGGGTGTGGACAGCAGTCATCAGAGGGGTTCCTCCCTACGCCGGTACTAACCGGGTCAGGTGCGAACGGTCAGCGGCCGGTCCTGCCGCCCTCTCGGCCTCGGTACGTGAGGCTCCCGTGGGGTCGCCCGACCCTAACCGCACGGTCAGCTGATCCTCGGGCAGTTCCTGGCGCGCCGTCATTGCCGTCCGGGTGGGGTACTCGGCCTGGGTGAGCTCGGTGGTGGTCCACCCGCCGACAGGGGCGGCGGCTTTCTTGGCTCTTCGACGACGAGGATGACGTGCACTTCACGGACGACGAGATCATCACCGCCGTTGTCGGCCCGTCATGGACGACCTCGCCGACTCTCAGCGGGTTCACAGCACCTACCGGTCACGGTGTGGGGGTGGCCAGGGGTGGGCCCGGTTCTCTGCGGTGCGGGGTTTCGACCGGCCTCTGGTAACGCCTTGTCGGTCTGGTCCCGGTGTTTCGGGGTCGGTGATCCTCGAACAGAAGTGAGTGCATGAGCGTGTCCGATCCGGTGACGGTGCTGGCCTTCGACGGTTCCCAGGTCGATGGGTCGTGGTTCACCGCGGTCACCGACTTTGCCCGCAGCACCGGGTGGCTCAACCCGGTGGTGTCGGCCTACTCCGCGTTCGGGGTCGGGGTGTTCGTGGTGCTCATCGTGGTCGCCTGGTGGACCGCGCGCCGCGGCAGTGCCGCGGTGATGACCGGGGCGCTGGCGGTGCCCGCCGCCGCGGTCCTCGCCTACGTGGTCAACGCGGTCATCAAGATTGTGGTGGCCGAACCCCGACCGTGTTACGCGTTGCCGCGCGACTTCGTCCTGGAGAAGTGCCCCCCGCTGAGCGACTACGCGTTCCCCAGCAACCACTCGGTGGTCGTCGCCGCGATGACTGCGGCCCTGTTCCTGATCAGCTGGCGTCTTGGGGCGCTGGGGGTGGTGGCGTCGGTGGTCATGGGGTTCTCCCGGGTTTACGTCGGCGCGCACTACCCCCACGACGTCGCGGCCGGGCTCCTCATCGGTGTTCTCATTGGCCTCGGGACCGCGGTGCTGGCCCGCCGCTACGCGACCCCACTGGTCGCCGCGCTGCGGACCGGGCCGCTGCGGCCACTGCTGGCCGCGGGCGGACCGCCCGCCACCGACTCCCCCGGGGACCGATCGCCCGCGGGCCGACCCCCGGTCGACCGGACCTGAGCGTGACGCGCGGCGTCCGGTCCCACGGTGCACCCGCGCAGGCGAGGCGAGAGTCGGACATCACGGTGACCACGCCTCGTGGGAGCCATGGTGGTCGGGGGGCCGCGGGCGGTGGCCCCGCGCAGAGGGGAGTGTTGACGTGACCGTGGTGCTGGCGTCGATCCCGAGTCCGTCGCAGGGGGTGTGGCACCTCGGGCCGCTCCCGGTGCGGGCGTACGCGCTGTGCATCCTCGCCGGGATCGTGGTGGCCGTGGTGCTCACCCGGCGGCGGTGGGAGGCCCGCGGGCACGACCCGGAGGACGTGTTCGACGTCGCGCTGTGGGCGGTGCCCTTCGGGATCGTCGGGGGCCGGCTCTACCACGTGGTGACCGACCCGGAGCTGTACTTCCTGCCCGGGCGCAACCCGGTCGCGGCGCTCTACATCTGGGACGGCGGGCTCGGCATCTGGGGGGCGGTCGCGCTGGGCGCGGTCGGCGCCTGGATCGGGTGCCGCCGCCGCGGGGTCAGCCTGCTCGAGATGGGGGATGCGATGGCCCCGGGCATCGTCCTGGCCCAGGCCATCGGCCGGTTCGGAAACTACTTCAACCAGGAGCTCTACGGGGCACCCACCACCCTGCCGTGGGCACTGCAGATCGACCCCTCCCACCGCCCCACCGACACCCCCGACATCGGGCTCTACCACCCGACGTTCCTCTACGAGTCGCTGTGGGACGTCGGGGTGGCCCTGCTGCTGCTGTGGGTGGGTCACCGGTGGGTGCTGCGCCGCGGGCGGCTCTTTGCCCTCTACGTCGCCGCCTACACCGTGGGCCGGGGGTGGATCGAGGCGCTACGCGTCGACCACGCCAACACCCTGCTCGGGCTGCGCCTCAACGACTGGACCTCCCTGGTCGTGTTCCTGGCCGCTGTCGCTGTCCTGCTCCACCCGTCCCGCCACGGCCCTGGCATCGACACGCGCTCAGCCAAGCCCTCGGTCAGACTCGTGGCCGACGGCACCACCCCAGGGGTCGACGACGCCTCGTCCGAGGGGTCCGCAGTGGGCCCCGGCGAGGGGCGAACCCCCGTCGACACGGCCGCTGACCAGGCGGAGCCAACACCGCCCCGCCGGACCTGACGACCCGACCCCGCACCGTCCCGGCGGACCGTGGTGGGCTAGCCCAGGTTTGTACTGGTCGTCAACACGCACAAGAACGTGCATGTCGTCGCGGTGCTTGGACGCCAACTTCACTGCTGCCGCTCGCTACGTCGGCGGGTAGAGCGCCATGTTCGGGCCCGACCCGAACCCGACCTCGACGACGTCACCGCGCAGCCTCTGCAGCGCGCGCACCCGCTGACGCCGCACGTTGATGGACCCCAGCACTACGTCGGTGAGGCGGGGCAGCAGGTGGTCAGACCAGAGGGTCACGGTGTCGGGCCCCCCGCCGGTGGCGCCGACCGGTCGGGGCGGGCGTGGCGGACCGCGGCGCGCAGCACGGCCTCGTCGGGCAGCCCTGACGATCCGGCCGGACCCCGGTAGACCCGGCAGGCGAGGGCCGGGTCGAGGGTGTCGTCGTGGTGGGGGTCGACACCGTCGACGAGGACGGTGGGGGACCCGACGAACCCGCGCCGGCGGGCTTGCTCCAGGGTGCGGATGACCGTGGTCACCACCGGGGTGTTGGGCGCACCCGCGGCGGCGCAGACCCGCCGCACCAGGTCGCGGGTCGGCGCCTCACCTGGGCAGTTCTCGACGACGAGCACCTCGATGAGCACCTCCGCAGGGTGCCACGCGCCCGGTGGCGCGGCATGCGGGTAGGCCCCCCTCAAGGTGCTGGGGTGTACACCACTCTGAGGGGCTTCACGAGCTGGCGCAGCTGGTGCGCGGAGCGGGTGGTGGTGCAGGAGTCGGTCCCGCGGGCGCGGCGTGACGAGCTGCGCCGCGCAGCGGAGCACCCCACCGTGGCGCGGCGCGGTCACCCGCCCTGCAACCCGAAGGTTGTCCGCGGAGACGCGCGGTGACGCCCGCGAGGGTGGTGACGGGGTGGTCGGGGCGGCCGCGGAGGTGCCACGGTGAGGGCCATCTGTGCGGCGCCGGATCAGCGGCGGGTCGCGGCGGTCCAGTGTCTCTCAACCTGGGTGACGACCACGCCGAGGCTGCGCCGTTCCGCGGTCAGACCGTCGGGTCCGATCGCGGCGACGGTGTGCAGCTTGGCCTGGTCCCAGAAGAGGTAGGTCAGCTCTTTAGAGGAACGTGCCGCTCCTGCGCGGTGTCCAGTGCGCGCAGTGCATCGCGCACGTCAGCCACAACGTCCCGCGGGCTGGTCATCCCTGACCCGGCTCATCCGGGTTCGAGTGCGCGTGTGTCTCGGCACCCGGAGTTTTGGTCGTCCTGGCGCCTTGTCCTGCTGCGGGGCGGCTGCGGACCCGCGATGCGCGGGGCGGGGCAAGGCCGGCGGCCTTGAGCTCGGCGGCGGTCCAGCCGCCGTCCTGGGCGGCGGTGAACGCGGCGCGGACCTCTTGGGCGGCGTCGCGTTCCGCGGTCTGCGCCGCGGTGACCGCGTGGGCCTTGCGGCGGTGCCGGTCGATGCTCTCGCCCAGGTTCTCGACCAGGGTAATGCGGTCGGCGAGCAGTGCCTTCGCGGCCGCTGCGGCGGCGGCCTTGCCGCTCGCCGGCGTGCTGGTGGTCATGTGATGCCCCCTTGGTGGGTGTCGGGAGGTGGACCACTCTGGTCGCGTCCTCCCCGGTAGTGGCCGGTCCTGTTGCCGTCGGCGGGTCACGTGGGCCGCAGGCCCATCACGTAGTGACGCTGGAGACGCCCTTGACGTGGTGGCGTCGGTGCAGACGATACGGGTGCGGGGAGGGCACCCACCGGTAAACCGCTGATCCCAAGCGGGGTAAAGGTGACGGCACGAGCTGCCCTCCTTTGGTGGTCTGTCAACAGCCCGGCGAAGCGGAGCAAGAAGCACAATCAGGCGTCTGATCGTGAACGTGGCTGGCGCTGCGCTGGCCCCGTCGGTCACACTGGAGTGTGAGCGCTGCGCTGGGCCGATGGGAGGGACGAACTGTGACGAACGACGAGCAGCCGGTCCCGATGGGCCCGGCCGACGGTGGAGGACGAGGGTCCTCGCCGGTGACCCCGGAGCCGTTGGCTGAGCCGGGGGAGGGTCGCGTGTCGGCGGTCCGCCGCGCGGTCAGCTCGCGGCGCCGGCGCCGCGTCGAGGGCGGTCGCCCCCACAAGGTCACCGTCCGGTTCTCCGACGAGGAGTTCGAGGCGGTGTCGCTGCACGCGGCGGCGGCCCGAGTCTCGGTGCCGCACTACGTGGCGTTGCGTGCCCTCGATGCCCCGTCGCGGGGAGGGGCCCGGTCGATGGACCTGGCGACGATGCGGACCTGGGCGACGGAGATGTTCTCGGTGCGCCGCGAGCTGAACCGGGTGGGGATCAACCTCAACCAGATCGCCCGGCTCCTTAACGGCACCGGTGAGGTGGCCCGTGGTGCGGAGCGCACCCTGGCCGCGACGGAGACGACGGTGGAGCGGATAGGGCCGATCACGGACTGGCTGCTCGACACCTCCGGTATGGGCCGGCCGTGATCACCGCCTCATGATCACGAAGGCGGTCCGCCAGCACGGGTCCCGGGTGCGCGGGGTCGTGGAGTACCTGTTCGGCCCGGGCCGGGCCGAGGAGCACACCAACCCCCACGTCATTGCCGCCCACGCAGGTCTGCTGGTCGGGGAGCAGGGGGCCACCCCGTTCGCCCGCAAGGTCCTCGCCGGCGAGCTCGACGCCTACCGGGTGGCCCTGGCTCCGGAGGTGACCGAGCGGTTCGTGTTCCACGCCGCGGTGAGCATCGCCGCCGAGGACGGGCCCCTGGCCGAGGAGACGTGGCGCGATGTCGCGGAGACCATCGCCGCGCACCTGGGTTTCACCCCCGACACCGACGAGGACCCGGAGGTGCGGTGGGTCGCGGTGCACCACGGGTTGTCCTCGAACGGCAACGACCACATCCACCTGGTCGCCAACCTCATCAACTCTGACGGCCGCAAGCACCGCTTCCCCCGCCCCCCGGGGGTGATGCTCGGCGAGGTCCGCAAGACCCTGGAGATCCGCCACGGGCTCCGCCAGGTCGGGCACACCAACGGGGTCGACCACGGCACGGGGCTCGGCGGGCACACCCGCGCCGAGGTCGAGCGGGCTGCCCGCGAGCAGCGGTCCCTCAGCGCGGGACCCGGCGGGCCCGGGAGCGAGGCGGCCCTGGTCCTCGACGGCGGGACGCCGGCACCCGGTGGTCACCGCGCTCCGGTGCTCGAGCCGGAGTCGGTGCGCCTGGAGCGGGCGGTGCGGGCCGCCGCGTCAGCAGCGAGCACCGAGGCCGACTTCGTTACCGGGCTGCGTGAGCAGCGCGTCATCGTCCGGCCCCGGATGGCCGCCGGGTCCCGCAGCCAGGTCGTCGGTTACTCCGTGGCCCTGCCTACCGGCGGGGGTGGTGAGCACCTGCTGTGGTTCGGCGGTGGCCGGCTCGCGAAGGACCTCACCCTCCCCGCGCTGCGCGCGGTGTGGGAGCACGGCCAGGACGATGCGGCGGGGATCGCCGCGGCCCGGCAGGCCGCGGTCGCGGCGTGGTCCTCCCGTGGCCCGGTGGGGGAGCAGCGGGACACCGGCACCGCCACCCCGGTGCGCCGCGACGTTGCGGCCGACCTGGAGGCGACCCGCCGGCGGATCAGCAACGTGGGTGCGTGGGCAAGCACCGTCGGCACCACCGATCCCGCGGTGGCCCGGGAGGCTGCCCGCGCGACGGCCGGACTGCTCGCTGCGGCGGCGACGAGGCTGCCCCCGCACGAGCAGGTCCCGTTCCACGCCGCGGCCCGGGCGCTAGCCCGGTTGGGCCAGCCGGACCGGGCGGGGCTGCGCACCGTCCCCGGCGGTCAGGGCACCGATCACGGCTCGGGTCCGCGGGTGATGGGGGCCGGTGCGATCGGGGCCGCGTTGCTCGGCGCCGCGACCGGCAGCTCGAGCCGGGCGGGGTGGATCGCGGTCTACCAGGCCCTCGCCACGACCACGACGCTGGTCACGATCGCCAACCGGTCCACCGAGGCCGCCCGAGCCGAGCAGGACGCCGCAGAGGTCGCGGCCCGCAAGGTCATGGCGCTCACCGGGGCGGGAACGAGGACGGCAGCCGGGCCGCGGAACCTCGACACCTCGTTCCCCATCCCGCTGCACGAGCAGATCGCTCACGTCCGCCGCACCGAGCAGCGTCCCGGCGAACCCCCGCGCGGCCCCGTGCAGCCCTTCGCGCCTGGCCGGGACCGCGACACCGGGCCCGTGCTCTGACCCGACCCGTCTGAGGGCAGAGCGCGGCCCCGACTACCTCTCCCCGGGTCGGGGAGGGGGTCGGGGCCGGGAGGGGCTGCGGTGGGTCCGCTACATCTCCAAGCCCTGGTCCTGGTTGCGGGTGCGGGGCAGGGTCGTGGGGGAGTCGGCGGGCAGCTTCGACCCGCGACTGTTCTTGATCTGGGACCACAGGGCCCGCGGGAACGAGCGGGTCGCTTCCAGCCGGTCCGCGACGTCCGCCTCGGTGGCGGCGGTGTCGACGGCGACGGGTCGGCGACGCTCGAGCCGGTCCTGGCGCCGGTCCTGGCGCCGGCCCTGGGTGGACTTGGCGGACACGGCCGGGCGGGTGGGGTCGTGCCCGGCCGCCACCTCGGGGCCGGCGTCGGGCGGGGTCAGGGTCTCCCCGCGGCGGGCGGCCTCGCCGTCGAGGTGGTCCCGCACGGTGGCCGCGTAGGGGCTGGCGTCGGCGTAGCGGTCGGCCATGTCGCGGGTCGCGACCCGCTCCGCCGGGCTGGTGGTGTCGAAGAACGTCGGGTCGGTGGCCCGTCGCAAGGCTTGGTTCAACATCGTCTCCTGCGCGGCGACGTAGGTGTCGAGCTCGGCGCGGGTGCCGGCCGCGGCGACCCGGGCCCGGTCCGCCGCGATCTGCTGGCGGCGGGTGGCGCGCTGCCGCGCGGTGCCCACCGCCATGAGCGCGGCGCGGAGCATCTGGTCGACGGCCTCGTGCATCTCTTCGGTCTCGCGGTGCTCCATCAGGGTGTCCTTCCGGGTCGGGAGTGTGGGTCATGCCGGGGGCGGAACGTCGGGCAGGAACAGCCCCTCGGGCGGGGCCTCCGTCGGCCACGGCTCCTGCGGGCGATGCAGGTTGCGGCGGTAGTCGCACCCCCAGAACGGGCCTTCCTCGGAGGTGAGGACGCCCAGGTGGTAGTCGAGCTCGGTGCGCAGGAACCCCGACATGGTGGACGGGTCCTGCGCGCCGCGGACCGCTTCGTAGGTCCGCCACAGCGCCTCCAGCCGGACCTGGGCCTCTCGGTGCCGCCACCACGACGCGCACCAGTGGACCCCGCCGACCTCCCTGATCCAGGTGGTCGCGACGAACCCGGAGACGAACTCGGGCAGCGTCGGGTAGCGGTACCCCACGTCGCCGTCGGGGGTGGTGTCCTCGACGACCTCATACGCTGTGCCGTCGTCGGTGAGGACCGCGCTGCCCGGGGTAGGGCCGTCCACGTCGAAGCTCGCGCTCACCGCCGGTACTCCTGTTCGTGGCTGGTCACGGGGGCGCTGAGCGCGGAGGGGGCCAGCAGCGGGTTGGTCTCCCACGGCGGGGCCGCGGACGGTCTCGCGGCCGCGGCGGGGGCGACCTGGGCGGCGAAGGGGTGCGCCGACCAGTGCCGCAGCGAGACCAGGGCGGCGGGGACACCGGAGACGAACAGCACCGCCCGGGAGGTGGGCATCGACGCCAGGTCAGCGGGGTCGAGGGTGGCCTCGCGGCGGTTGGACAGCTGCATCGACCGGGACCCGCCACCGGAGGTGACGCTGCGGGTGGCGACGTCGCGGTCCCCGATGAGGGTGGAGACGTCGCGGAGGAAGTCGGGCTCGGCGATGCCGGAGCCGACGCCGCGGACGTTGCACGCCGACCACATCTTGCGCATCCCGCCCTGCCCCCACACCTGCGCGCCCTGGGAGTAGGACTGCAGGAAGACCGACACGACGATGCCCTTGGACCCGTAGTGGCTGAGCAGGTCGGGCAGGGCCGGCCAGCGGACGATGTTCGCGGCCTCGTCGAGGGCCATGAGCAGCGGCGGCACCATCCGGCCCACGGGGGTCGACTCGGCCTGGGCCTCGGCGGCGTCGGCGACGGCCATGGTCAGGGCGGCGGTGAGGGCTCGGGCGGTGCCGGCGCCTTCCTTGGACAGGGCGTAGACGGTGTCGGTGGACACCGCGAACCCCGCCGGGTGGAACCGGGGCCGGGTGTCGTCCGGGCCGGTGGCGGTCACCCAGGGCAGGACGGTGCGGTCGGTGAGGAAGCGGCACATCTTCCGGGACGTGCCGTAAACGCCGTCCTTCTGCTTCTTGTTCAGGATCAGACCCGAGAACACCGCCTCGGCCAGCTGGTCCTCACCGCGGGCGCTGAGGGCCCGGGCCGGGTCGACGTCGTTGGACGCGTTCAGCCACGTCCACACCGTCGTGACCGGGTGACCGCCCAGGGCCGCGGCGTAGAGGTACGCGGCGAGCAGGGCTTGGCCCTCCGGCTCGAAGTAGCCGTCCGAGCGGGCGTCGTCCTCGGTGACCGCCGCGGCGAACACCGCGGCCAGCTTGGTGGCGGTGGCCAGGTCGGTGACGTAGGACAGCGGGTCCCACCACCACGTCGGGTCGGTGCCCCGGACCCGCTGCGGGTCGAACACCCACACCCGGCCCACCTGTCGGCGGACGGTCTCGGTGAGGTCGACCAGGTCGCGCTTGTTCGACGTCGCGAACACCGGGCCTACGGTGGCGCAGACCTGGGGGACGACGACGCAGGAGGTCTTCCCGGCGCGGGGGCCCATGATCCAGAGCTGCACGTACTGCCAGGAGGCGTAGAGCATCTGCCCGTTGCGGGTGGCGCGGGCCAGGGGCACCCCCGGCCCGGCGTAGTCGGCGTGCAGCGCGACCGCGTCGGCCTGCGCCCGGCGCTCAGTGAGCGGGGCGAACTCCCGGGCGGTGGCCATCGCCGCGGCCCGGGAGTCGATCCACGTCCGCGACCTGGCCGCCCGCCACACCAGGGCACCGATCCCGCCCGCGACGAGGGCGAGGACAACAAGCAATGCGACCAGGACCACGGTCGCCCCAGCGGGCCAGGGCTGCCGGCCGGTGGCCAGCAGGACCAGCGCCCCGGGCGGGTTGTTGCCCACAGCGGGGCCTCCGGCCAGGCGCATCGCCCCCCACACCACCAGGCCCAACAGCACGACCGCGGTGACCCCGGCCGGTATCCACCACTGCCCCGACCCCGGGTCGGGGCGACGGTTCGGACGCCGGCTCACCAGGCACCCCCCGCCGCGGGACCGGACCCGCCCTGGTCGGCCCCACCCACCTCGGCGGTCGCCGGGCGGGACCCGTGGTGGCGGGTGCGCGCCTGCGCCCACCCCTTGTTGGTGTCGTTGACGCCGGCCTCGACCGTGGTCAGGACCACCTCGAACGGGGTGCCCGGCTTCTTCCCGACCTTCAGCAGGAACTTCCCCTGCCCCGGTGGGGCCGCGCGGCGGCCGTCCTCCGCGGAGAACCCGCCCTCGGCGGACCAGTCGGAGATCAGCGACGTCTCCGCATCGGACATGGCGAACACCTCGCGAAGGTTGCCCATCTCGGCGTCGGCAAGGCCGCCGAGGAACACCATCTCCGACCGCTCCACGAAGCCCCACGCCTTGAGGGTGGCGGCCTGGTCGGAGAGCTTGAGGTCGTTCATGGTGTGGGTGATGAGGACCTGCCCCAACACCTTCTGCCGGTTCAGCCGGGTCAGCTCGTCGACCCGGTCGACCATCTCCGGGCTGGCCTTGAGCGTGCGCCACAGCTCGTCCATGACCATCAGGTAGACCGCGCGCTCCCGCAGGCCCGAGTCGGCGAGCTCCTTGGCGGCGGAGACGGCGGACTGGCCGTAGGACCAGCACACGAGCTGGACCGCGGCCTGCAGCTTGATCTCGGCGGTGTCGATCGCGGAGACGTCGAAGACGACGGGGCGGTCGAGGAGCATCGGGGTGGTGGTGTGGCGGGAGAACGTGTCCCCGAACTGGCCGTCCTCACCCAGGGCCATGAGCGAGGCCCGCAGCAGCTCGGTGGCGTCGTCGTACCGGTTGTTCTCACCTCGGTCCAGGGACATGGCCCGCACCCGGGGGTGCCGGTCGGTGATGACCCGCACGACGTCGGCGATCAGCGGCGGGCGGCGGTGCGCCGTCGCCCCTGCCCCGCCGGTGACCTCGTCCCCGGCGGCGGCGTCGGCGTAGACGACGCGCAGGGCGGCGGTCAACATCGACTGTTCCCGGTCGGACAGCGTCCCGCCGCGGACCAGCTCGCACAGCCCGGTGAGCACGTTGAGGGCCCGGCCGAGCTGCTCGGCCTCCACCCGCCGCCGGGTCTCCGCCGGGAGACGGTGCACCTCGGTGGCCAGGGGTCCGGGGTCGAGGGGGTTGACGTGCCCGCGCCCACGACCCACCTCGATGACCTGCCCACCCAACGCGGCGATCAGGTCGGGATAGTCCGGCTTCAGGTCCGCCAGCACCAACGGGATCACCCCGAACGCCGCGGACACGTTGACGATCCGGCGGACCAGGGTCGACTTCCCCAGCCCGGGACGGCCCAGCACGAACGCGGACGGGTTCAGGATGCGGCCCGCGAGGAACCACATGATGGGGTCCCCGCACACGGTCGACCCGGTCAGCTGGTGCTGCCCCAGGGGCACCCCGTCGGTGGGGGTGCCGGAGCCGGCGGAGAACGGCCACAGCCCGCAGACCTGGACGGTGGTGCCCCGGTACTCCGGGGGCGGCTCCACCCAGGCGACGTGACCGCCACCCGGGCGCCGCCAGCCGCGTGCGGTGGGCCGGGTGTCCCGCTCCGCCCGCGCCGCCGCGTAGGCCGCCTTGCGCGCCGCTCGTGTCATGCGCTGATCGGTCGTGTCCCTCGGCGGCATCCCCGCCCCGGGGGAGACGGGGGTGTGCAACCGGACGGGGGCCATCGGGGACGGCTGCTGCCCACGGCCGCGGCGCAGCCGCGACAGGGGTCCGGGGGCGCTCACAGCGCGTCCCGGGCCCAGTCGGGCAGCGCGAGGTGCGCCGGCAACACCAGGCCCAGGGGGAGGCCGGCGGCAAAGGTGGCGGCCTGGTTGTGCCGGGCCAGACGCAGCCGCAGCTTCGTCGGCGCGGTGAGCATCGCGATGGTGGACGCGGCCCGGTTGAGCTGGTCAGGGTCCGTCACGGTGGCGGTGACGATGATCCCGAACCGCACCAGCCCGGCCCCTTCGGCCTGCTCCTCCGCGGCCTTCGCCGCGGCCCGGAGCATGGCGGTGTCGTGGGCCTGCGGGCGGGTGCGGGCCGTGGCCTGGGTGCGGGCGTCGCGGACGTCGCGCTCCACGACCCGACGAGCGGACTCCGCGGACTCCGGGCGGTAGACCAGGGTCACCCGCTTGCGGGTGATGTCAGGGTGCGGGGCCAGCAGCGGCTTCAACGTGTGGTCGTAGAACACCCCCGGTGGTGCCTCCCGCATCTGCCAGCAGATCGAGTGGGCCCCGTCGTGGTCGTAGACCTCGGCCCGGTCGTGGGCGAACCCGGGACCGGCCTCCGACCACGCCAGCCCGGTGCCGCCCTCGGCGCGCTGCCCCTCGACGAGCTGGGCCACGGAGGGGTCGTAGGCGACGCGGACGGCGTCGGTAACGTCGGCGGCGGTCATCATCCGCACCGTCGTCCCGGCCCCGGTGGTGCGCAGCCCCGCCCGGAACCCGGGCAGCCTGCGCCCGAGGTAGGACACCATCTCACCGGTGTCCCGCTTCGCCTCCCCGGCCCGCGGGCGGGCGGCGAAGGTGATCGCCACCCGGGTCGTGATCGCCGACGACGCGTCGGGGTAGGTACCGCTGATCTCGTCCAACGTCGCCACGGCGAAACCCGGTGCCTGGTTGCTGGTGTGGCGGCGGATCATCCGCAGCAGCTTCGTGCCCGGGTCCGGGGCGGTCTCCACCGTGACCGTTGCCGCGACGATGTCGGGCTCTTGGCCGAGGCGGGCGAGCCAGCCGCCCCACTGGGCGACCTCGGAGTCGGTGACGTGCTGGTCGACCAGGTCGTCGCCGGTGGCCTCGGCCTGCATCACCACCGAGTAGTGCCCGACGCTGGGGGTGATGACGACCCCGAACGGGTCGCCGTAGGCATCAATGCCCTCGACCAGCTCGGTGACGGCGAGCAGGCCGGGTAGGCGGGTGCGCCCGTCGGGGGTCTGCCCGGCCGGGCCGGACAGGTAGGTGGTGCGGCCGGCCTTCGCCGCCCGGCGGTGCACCACCCGCGAGGCCAGGCGGGAGTAGCCGGTGCGCCCGTCCGGGCCCCGCAGGGCGACCGGGGCCAGGACCACCGCCGCGAGGAGGGCGACGACGAGGGCGGCGAGGATGCCCAGGCTCATCAGGACGATCACCACCACCACCGCGGCCCCGCCGGACAGCACTGACGCGGCCAGGCCCATGCCCAGCACACCAGGTCGGCGGGGTGGGCGCAGGTTGCCGTAGGTGACCCGCTCAGTCGTGCGCGTGCTCGTGCTCATCTGTTCAGCTCCCGTTCTGGGTGTTGTCGGCCCCAGAAGGGCCGGAAGGGGTGGAGTCGTCGATCGAGGACGTGGCGGCGTCGCCCACGTGCCGGCCCGCGGTCCGCAGACCCGACCCAACCTGCGACGGCCGGGACCAGCGGTTCCCCGACCCCGACGCCGGGGCCGGACCCGACGGGACGGGCGCACCCGAACCCGACGAGCCCGAGCCGGACCCGCTCGAGCCGTACCCACAGCCGTCGGGCTCCTGCCAGGACCCACCCGAGCTGCCCGAGCCCGAGCCGCCCGTGGCCCCGGCGGGCACAGGCGAACCGCCGCCGCTGCTGCCTTCGCCGCCGGAGGACCCGTCGGACGGGGCGCCGCCCGAGGGGCCGCCGCCACCGTCGGGGCTGCCACCCCCGGTCGGACCGCCGCCGCCACCGCCGCCGGTGGGACCACCGCCCCCGGCAGCACCGGACGCGCCGCCACCGGCGCCGCCGCCGGCAGCGGCCCCGGAGGCGCCACCGGCGGACGCACCACCCGCGGCGCCACCTC
>NZ_BAAGQZ010000063.1:0-8011 GCF_054783215.1 Rhodococcus aerolatus
GTGGCCGTCTCACCTCACGACGCCACGCCCATCAGCGAAGCCGTACACCACGTCCCTGGACGCAACTCGACGCGGAGATCACCGCATCGGCGGGTTTCGTGGTCATCGCAGGTGACCGACACACGCCGGAAGACGCCCGCCGGTTCGCCTGGTGCCTGCTCGCTGCGGCCGGGATCGCGGACGACGCAGCCTGATGCGGCGCGGCGTGTCTGCGGCCATCTTCCGAAATTGACTGCCACTGTGACGGGTGTGACCGAAGTGGAGCACCGCAAGCTGGGGCGCCCGCACAAGGGCGACCGCCACATGACCTCTGTTCGTCTCCCCCAGGCGGTCTATGAGGAGGTCCAGCGCCGGGCAGCCGAGCGCGGGGCGCACGTCAGCGGGTACTTGGCCGACCTGGTGTCGGTGACCTTGGGCCTACCCGAGTACGCCACCGAGACGCGACAGGAGCAGCTGCCGATGACGGGTTAGCAGCCGGCGGCCGGAGCGTCGCCCCTCACAACTCCACACATCGCACCTAGGTAACCCCTAGAACGCCGAAAACCCCTCCTTGGCGGGAGGGGCTCGGACTCGGACTAGGGCCGTTTGAGTTGGCGCTCAAACAACCGGGTGCTTCATCCCCGAAGGGAACTTGCCGTGCCAGGCAGTTCTCAGGGTAGCGCGCACCCTGAATCAGGTCCAGACCAGGACCTCACCAGGGGCGGGCGTGTCGCTTCCGGCAGCACGTCGACCCCTCCCCTCCCCCGCCGACGCGGCGCGACGTCGTCGACGGGACCAGTCTCGCGGCGCGACTCCACCCGCCCCGAGGCGTTCACCCCGGCCCGCCCGGCGCCGCGCCGGCAGCTCCCCCGCGACGCCTGGTCGCGGTTGCCGTGCTGGTGGTCCGCCGAGAGGTGGGTCGACCACGTCGACGCCGTCTACCGGCGTCACTACCTGTTGCTACGCCCCCAGCTCGTCGCCCTCACCGGCGGCGGGCTCTCCCGGCGGTCGCTGCTCGCCGTCGCACGGGCCCACGCCGACGCAGCGGACTTCCGCACCGGCCGCGGCTCCCGCCCCCTGCTCGGCACCACCGGCGGCCCCACGGGGCTCACCCACGCCACCGGGCTCGGGGCCCGCACCGTCACTCGAGCCCGAACGTTCCTGCGCCTCGCGGGCCTCGCCACCGAGGTCGCCCCCGGCCGGCACCGCACCCTCGACGAACGACTCGACGCCTGGCAGCGGGGCAACGGGGGCCGCGGCTGGTGCGCGGACTACGCCCTGCACCCCAGCACCACCCACCCCGCCTCACAGGCCCCGGGGGCTGTGGACAACCCCCGAACCATCAGTGCTGGTCAAGACACAGATGGCACCCCACCCCGTAGGGGTGCAGTTAGTACTCCCCCTTCCGGTGATCACGAGGTTTCTACGAGCGAACAGCGCGAACATCGAGGCGCTCCGCGCCCAGCCACGACCAAAAACCGGCGATCCCGACGACGGACGACACCCGACCCCAGGGGCCTGCTGCTGGCCACCAGGTGGGCCAGGAACCCCGACGCGCCCGCCTGGGTCAAAACCCTTCCCCCAGGGGTGTGGGCGGCGCTGCTGGCGCTACCAGCACGCCACGGGTGGACCGACCGCGACCTGGTCGCATTGCTGGCCGACCACCTGGCCACCGGACACCGCATCCCCACCCGACCGGACAGCCCGATGGGGTTCCTCTCCTGGGTCCTCACCCGCCACGGCGACCTCGACGACCGACCCTGCGCCCTCGACGACGCCCGCCAGGCCGAGGAGTTGGCCGCGGCCGCGGCCCGGAAGGCCGCGGCACGCCGCGACCACGCCCAGCACCTCACCGACCGCGCCACCGCCCAAGCAGCACTCGGCGGCACCGGCCACACCGCCGCCCGAGACGCCGTAGCGGCGATTAATCGCCGTCGGCGAGGTGGGGTCTGATGCCTGCTTGGTGTGGGTCAGTTGGTGCGGCGGGGGGTGCGGGCCTCGAACAGGGCGACGCTGCCGACGCAGCGCACGACCACGTCCTCGAAGTACTTGCGCAGCTCGGCCTCTAGGCCGTCGCGGCTGTCGCCCTGGTTGTTGAAGGCGCCGAGCCGCTGGTAGGCGCGCATGACCAGCCGGGCGGGCGGGGTGTGATGGACCCCGGTGCCCAGCACGGTGGCACCGAAGAACACCCCGTCGTCGGCGAGCTTGTCGGCGAGATGGCCGAAGGCGATGCCCTTCTCGGACCAATCCCCCGGCACGCAGTGGAACAGGTGGGTCGCCCCGATCGACCCGAACCCTGGCGGGACGTCGTCGAGCGGGGTGAGGACGTCGGCCTCGATCGCGGTGGGCGCGAGTCGGGCCAAGGCCTTCTGTGAGACCTCGAGACTGTTCGGGTTCAGGTCCACCAACGTGATCGACGTCGGGGGCATCGCGAGGCGGTCGAGGTACCAGCCGGTCCCCGGGCCCACGTCGAGGTGCGTCGGGGCCACGTTGTCGCGGTAGGCGGCTAGTAGCTCGTGACGCGGGCACCGCCAGATGAAGCTGTTGGACAGCCGAACGACCCCGAGGTTGTAGACCCCCAGGATCAGCCGGGTGTACGCGCCGGCGCCAGTGGTGTCTGTGCGGGGGCTAACCATCACGCAACCGTATCGGGTGTCAACCGGACGATCGCGGCGATGAGGTCACTGGTCGGCTCGTCCACGATGTGGGCGACGGCGGTGGTCCTGATGGACTCCCCGGCCGTGGTCTTGAGCCACAGCTCGGTCGTCAGGTCCTCGTCGAAATCGAGGGCTTCAAGCCTCTTCCGGTCGAACGGGTTGGGGCTTTGCTCGTAGTCGATCGTGGCGTTCAGGTCACCGTCAGCCGGCCACGCCACCTCGGGCAGGCCCTCGTACATCCACCGAATGACCCATGGCCCAGCAAGGTTCATCACCGCGACCTGCTGGCGGCCGCCGGCAAGCAGCTCCCCGAACAGGGACCGCGTCGCGGTCGGGGCGTCGGCGAGCGTGCTCATGGCCAGGCTGTGGCCGCGCCAGATGCGGCTGCCGTCCTCGTAGACCAGGCGGCCGTAGGACTGCAACGGTGCCCATCCGCCGTCCTTCTTGACCGACCAGCGCAGTCCACCGAGGGTGCCAGCCTCGGCACCAACGAAGTCGTTGGTGATCTTCACCATCGTCACGACGTCGTCCGGGTGCACGGCCGACGTGAACTCCGTGAGGCTGTACTCCTGATCGACCTTCCGGCCGTCGGCCCACACCTCGGACAACGCGCCGGTCGCCTTGCTGGTGCGCTTCTCGTAGTCAATGTCGAAGCAGTCGATCGGCGGAAGGGCCGGCGGGTCCCCCGCCCCGGCCCACACCGCCACTGCGTGCACGGCCCCGCTGGGGCCGACGTAGGGCTCAGCGATCACTGTCACGTCACCAGGACCGGGACGCTCGATCCGCTCCGCCACCGCGGCGGCCTCGCGGGCGAGCTGCTGGTACCGGGGGCCGTCGGCCTTGCCCAACACGCGCAGCGGCGAACGGGCCTCGTAGGCCACGTCGCCCGCCAGCATCACCTTCTCCGAGCCGGGGAGACCAACCTCGAACAAAACCCACCCGGGGCCGGGCTGCCAGCGCGCACTCACTGTCACCGTCTCGCTCCCCCAGCTTCGTACTCCGCAGACCAGCAAACCTGACCACTGAGCCGGTGATCCGGTGGCGGACAACGTCCGAGCGACGGTCCGAAACTACCGCGGAGTGAGATCCCACGATCACACACCGTCCCCGACACTCCGTGTGGCATGCAGTCCTTCTCGCTCGAAACTGCCCTCGGAGGGTCGGCCCTGCAACTCCCGCGTCTGTTGCCGCGGCACTAACAGCGCAAATAACAGCGACAATATCGCTGACAGCACAGGCACCAGCCGTGTCGGCAGTAGGTGGAGCGAGGTAGCGCACGCAACGACGCCAACCTGGCACCACGCCAGGACTGCACTACTGGCGCGATGCCTGTGGGTACGGCGTGGCTCCACTACCTGCGGACTGCTGGCGTTCATGCTGACGCCGATATCGGCGACACGATGGAGGTAGGGATGCGGCGGATAGTGGCAGTCGCGAACGGCAAGGGCGGGGTGGGCAAGACAAGCCTGACCGCTGGCCTCGCCGGCATGGTCGCCCACGCGGGTTTTCGGGTGCTCACCGTGGACGCTGACCCGCAGGGCAATCTGCGTCGCGACCTGGGTTACGAGGCGACTGACGGTTCGGAGCTGGCGAGTGCTGTGGTGCGGGGAAGCGCGGTGGAGCCGATACGTGACGTGCGACCGAACCTGGACTGCATTCCGGGGGGTCCTGCGCTGCATGATCTCGCTCCCACCTACCTGAGCCGGGCGATGCGGGGGGAGACCTTGGGTGGGCTCGGTGCGGTGCTGAGCGATCTACGGCCGCACGGGCGGGCCCACGAGCATTACGACCTGGTTTTGATCGATACCCCGCCGGGTGAGGTGGTGATTCAGGACCTGGTCCTGGCCGCGTCGAACCATCTGATCATCCCGACGCGTTCGGATGAGGCTTCATTGGATGGTCTCGAGGCGGTCGCGGACCGGGTCGCGGCGGCCAAGGTGGGCAACCCCGACCTTGCCCTGCTGGGTGTGGTGCTGTTCGGGGTCAGATCGGGTAGCACCCGCCTGCAGGCGACGGTGCGTGACGCGCTTGGGGAGATGCTAGGAGGTGTTGCCCCGGTGTTTGAGACCACCATTCGTTACGTGGAGTCCGCGGCGGTGGACATGCGCCGTCGGAGCTTGCTGCCCCACGAGCTGGAGAGCGCCCAGCCGAAGGAGCAGAGTGCGATCCTGAGTCGGCTGCGCAACAAGCAGAAGGCGAGCACGGCGGGGGATCTGCTGAACCGCAACGCCAGCGGGCTCGCTGGCGACTACGAGGCACTGGCGAACGAGGTCATCGACGCGGTGAACGCGGCCGAGGCGCGGCTTGTGGTGGCGGCCCGGTGAGCGGGGGACGGGCTTCGCTGGCGGGCAGGCTTGCCGGGACGGAAAGGCCCACGCGGGGGGCGGGGTTGGTCGGCCGGCTCACGCCCCTCGCCGGGGACGCGGCCCCGCCCCCGCCCGAGCAGCGGGATGCCGTGCCCTCGGGGGCGGCGGGGACTCCTGTGGTGCCGGTGAGGCGCCGCGGCGGCCCGCCGCGGTCCACCGTGGCCTCGGCGTCGGGGTCGCGGCCGGTGTCGGTGGCGTTGGACACCGAGGTGCGGGAGGCGTTGCGGGCGTACGCCGCGCGCACCCAGCTCACCCAGCCCACCGTGGCGTTGCGCGCGGTGCAGGCGCACGCCGGGGAGCTGGCGGGGCACTGGCGGCGGACAGCCGCCCCGGAGCCGGGGTCGTTGTTCGAGGGGGCCGGAGCCCCGCCGCGGGTGGGGCCTGCGCGGTCGACCGCGCAGATGAAGCTCAGCGACGTCGACGTGGACACCCTGGCCGACCTCGTCGAGCGGTGGGGTGCCCCGTCGCGGTCGGCGCTGCTCAACGAGGCGCTGCGCCGCTACCTGACCCCACAGCAGCAGACCCCGTAACCGGAGCGCTGCCCCGGCGGTGCAGCGGGGGGAAGCGCTCCGGGACGTCACCGCCGTCTGGCGGGGTGCTATCCGAGGTCGGGGTGGTCGCCCGTGTCTGCGGCGGGGGTCGGGGTGGTGAGGGGGTCGGGGTGCAGGGTGCGCAGCCCGACGTCGACGACGCCGCCGGCGAGGTCGGTGAGGGTCGCGGTGGTGGCGGTGGGGATCCCGTGGACGAGCCAGGGGCGGGGTTGGCGCCCGCGCAGCACGGTGGTGCCGGGGACGGGGAGGTGGCCCTCGACCCCGGTGGTGTGCACCACGTGCAGGGCGGTGCTGTCCGCGGCGACCGCGATGAGGGTGGCGGCGTCGTCGGCGTCCGCGGTCTCGGGGACTGCCAACGTCACGAGCACGGTCACTAACCGCTCACCCGGTTTCACCTGGGGCAGTGTCCACCCCCTCGCGGGTTGCGGCTGGTGCCCCAGCTACCTGTGGGGGTCGCCGACGTTGTGGCGGGGGGTCGGTGGACGGGTCGTGCTGCGTCATGGGCACCGTTGCTGGGGTGGGTGTGCGTGGGTTGACGACGCGGGAGCGGGTGACGACGCCGGAACGCACGGGGACCCCGGGGATGGGAGCTCTCCCGGGGTCCTCGAGCACGAGCAGCCTGGTGACCAAGCGTGCAGCGGGGTGCCGTGTGGGTGGCCTCGGCGCCGACCGGGAACCGTCTCCCGGTCGCGCAGGCCCACGGCGCGGTCTGGCAGGCGCGCGAGGCGTGGGTGCCGGACTGCTCGTGCTGGGAGCCGCGCCGGGGGGAGGGACCTTCTCCTCCGGGCCATCCGTGGCCGGCCGGGACTCCGTACGACCCGTTCTACTCCGTGACCCAGGTCACATCAAGGAGGGTCAGGCGGGGCCGACAAGGTGGTGGCGGGGGTGTTGACAGTGCTGGTGGCCGGTGCTCAAAATATCCGGCACACACAGGAGTCGATCAGGCGACCGCACGAGGCGGCGCAGCAGGTTTCACCGCAGCAGGGTTCGGCAGTGTCACCGCAGCAGGCACGGTGCAGTGGTCGAGATGGTGGTCCGGTTCAGAGCGGAGGTGGTCGCCGCGAGGCACATCATCAGCGGTTCTGTCGTGTGAGGTCTTCTTCCGTCACGGGGGCCCGGTCGCTTCGGCGACCGGGCCCCTTCCTCGTGACAGCGCACCGACGCACCCGGTGTGGGCCCGTCACCGCGAGGTGGTGGCGCGCCGCTCCCCGGGCCGCCGTTGTGGTGCTGATGCCACTGGGAGCGCTGGTGACGGGGGAGCGGCCCCGGTGGGGCCGAGACGGGACCGGGGCCGGCACGAGACCCGTGTGCCGGCCCCGGTGCAGCTGGCCGGGCCCTCCCGCTCCTGCGTCGCTCCCGGGCCCCGGCGGGTTTTTTCCCCGGCCGCCCGGCTTCGCCCAGGGTGGGCGCCACCCCAGGGCAGGGGCCCGATGAACCCGGACCACCCCATCCGCCGACCCGGGCCTCGCTGCGCTCAGTCGCTGCGCGAGGCCACCGGATGGGGTGACCCGGAACCCCCGCGCCTCGACCTCCGCAGGCTGCGGCCGCCCCTGGGGCGGCCCCTGGAGCACTGCGTGCTCGGGCGGCCCGGGGAAACGGTTGCAGGACCTACCTGCTGATCCCGGTGCCGGTTGTCCTGGGCGCGAGATGCCCGTGGAGGCACGCCATGACCGAGAACACCACCAGCCCCGTCGTGATAAGCAACGCGGTCGACCTGGTCGCCGCCGTCCCCGCCGTCCTCGGGTTCACCCCGGAGCGCAGCCTGGTCGTGCTGTCCTTCACCGGGACCCGCCTCGGGATGGGGGCCCGGGTCGACCTGCCCCGCACCGCCGAGGACACCGCCCAGGCGGCGGGCGCGCTGGCGCAGGGGCTCGGCGCCGCCAGCCCCGTCGCGGTGGTCCTGGTGGGCGACGTCCCCGCCACCCACCTCGTGGTGGGCGCCCTGCGGGGGGTGTTCGCCGAGGTCCGCGACGTCCTCACCGTGGCCGACTTCCGCACCGGGCGCACCGTCCGCGACGAGCACGGCACCCCGGTGGGGTCCCTGCCCGATCACCGGGGCACCGACGTCGGCTTGGCCCACGCCGTCGCCGGGCGCCCCGCCGCCCCCAGCCGGGACACCCTCGTGGCCGAGATGGCCGAGGTGCAGGCCCGCCCCGAGGCGCAGTCCGTCGCGGACACCCTCACCGACCCGACCGCCCGGGACCGGGCCTTGTTCGTCGCCGTCACCGACCGCACCGCCCGGGACCGGTGGGTGCGCATCGCCACCCAGTCCCGGGGTGAGGGGCGGGCCCGGGTCGCCGCCCTGCTCGCCGCCGCCTGGTACGCCACCGGCGACGGGCCCCGCGCCCGCATCGCCGCGGACGTCGCCCAGGACATCGACCCCGCCAACAGCCTCGCCGGGCTCGTCGGGGCCGGCCTGGACAGCGGGGTCCCCCCGCACGTGTTCCGGGAGGTCATC
>NZ_BAAGQZ010000064.1:0-550 GCF_054783215.1 Rhodococcus aerolatus
ACGAGCTCGCCGCCGGGCCCTGTGCCCGGGACCCGCGCACCGTGGCCCAGCGCCGGGCCGACGCCCTCCTCGCCGTCATGGCCGGGCACCGGCGGCTGCGGTGCACCTGCGGACACGACGCCTGCCTGCTCACCGGAGACAGCCTCGACCTGTCCCACCCGGCCCCGCCCCGCCCCCGGGCGGAGATCCACGTCATCGTCGCCGCCGAGACCCTGGCCGGGGCCGCCGACCTGCCCGGGATCCTGCGCCGGCTCGGGGTCATCGACCCCGACACCGTCCGCCGGCTGGCCGCGGACGCCACCTGGCGGGCCCTGCTCACCCTCGACGGCACCCCCGTCCACCTCGGACGGGCCCAACCCGCCGGCATGGTCATCAGCGGCCCAGCCGACGACACCAGCAGCTCAGCGATCCCGGCGGGGCTGCGCCGCACCGCGGCCACCGGCCCGGTGGTGTGCGTGGACCACCCGGACCCGGACACCGACCCGTCGGTGCTGCGCTACACCCCCTCACCCGCCCTGGCCGCGTTGGTGCGCGACCGGGACGGGCACTG
>NZ_BAAGQZ010000065.1:0-5392 GCF_054783215.1 Rhodococcus aerolatus
GCACCTGGCTGACCGTCTTTGGTGGTTGGTCGGGTGTTGTTTGATGTCAGTGAGTTTTTTCTTGCTGGGTCAACCTTGTGTTGATATGCAGTAAATTCAACGGAGAGTTTGATCCTGGCTCAGGACGAACGCTGGCGGCGTGCTTAACACATGCAAGTCGAGCGGTAAGGCCCTTCGGGGTACACGAGCGGCGAACGGGTGAGTAACACGTGGGTGACCTGCCTCGCACTCTGGGATAAGCCCGGGAAACTGGGTCTAATACCGGATATGACTCCGCGTCGCATGGCGTGGGGTGGAAAGCTTTCGTGGTGCGAGATGGGCCCGCGGCCTATCAGCTTGTTGGTGGGGTAACGGCCTACCAAGGCGACGACGGGTAGCCGGCCTGAGAGGGCGATCGGCCACACTGGGACTGAGACACGGCCCAGACTCCTACGGGAGGCAGCAGTGGGGAATATTGCACAATGGGCGGAAGCCTGATGCAGCGACGCCGCGTGAGGGATGACGGCCTTCGGGTTGTAAACCTCTTTCAGTACCGACGAAGCGCAAGTGACGGTAGGTACAGAAGAAGCACCGGCCAACTACGTGCCAGCAGCCGCGGTAATACGTAGGGTGCAAGCGTTGTCCGGAATTACTGGGCGTAAAGAGCTCGTAGGCGGTTTGTCACGTCGACTGTGAAATCCCATGGCTCAACTGTGGGCGTGCAGTCGATACGGGCAGACTTGAGTACTGCAGGGGAGACTGGAATTCCTGGTGTAGCGGTGAAATGCGCAGATATCAGGAGGAACACCGGTGGCGAAGGCGGGTCTCTGGGCAGTAACTGACGCTGAGGAGCGAAAGCATGGGTAGCGAACAGGATTAGATACCCTGGTAGTCCATGCCGTAAACGGTGGGCGCTAGGTGTGGGTTTCCTTCCACGGGATCCGTGCCGTAGCTAACGCATTAAGCGCCCCGCCTGGGGAGTACGGCCGCAAGGCTAAAACTCAAAGGAATTGACGGGGGCCCGCACAAGCGGCGGAGCATGTGGATTAATTCGATGCAACGCGAAGAACCTTACCTGGGTTTGACATGCACCGGACAGCTGCAGAGATGTGGTTTCCGCAAGGTCGGTGTACAGGTGGTGCATGGCTGTCGTCAGCTCGTGTCGTGAGATGTTGGGTTAAGTCCCGCAACGAGCGCAACCCTTGTCCTGTGTTGCCAGCACGTAATGGTGGGGACTCGCAGGAGACTGCCGGGGTCAACTCGGAGGAAGGTGGGGACGACGTCAAGTCATCATGCCCCTTATGTCCAGGGCTTCACACATGCTACAATGGCCGGTACAGAGGGCTGCCAAGCCGTGAGGTGGAGCGAATCCCTTAAAGCCGGTCTCAGTTCGGATCGGGGTCTGCAACTCGACCCCGTGAAGTCGGAGTCGCTAGTAATCGCAGATCAGCAACGCTGCGGTGAATACGTTCCCGGGCCTTGTACACACCGCCCGTCACGTCACGAAAGTCGGTAACACCCGAAGCCGGTGGCCCAACCCTTGTGGAGGGAGCCGTCGAAGGTGGGATCGGCGATTGGGACGAAGTCGTAACAAGGTAGCCGTACCGGAAGGTGCGGCTGGATCACCTCCTTTCTAAGGAGCTTTGCAGCGACCACCGGATCACTCCTTGCCCGTTGGGGTGGGGGTGGGTGGTTCTGGCCTCGTTCGCCACCGTTCGTGTGGCGCGGGGTTGCTCATGGGTGGAACGCTGACACCTCCTCTCACCGATGCTGTCCTCCTGTGTGGGGGTGGTGGTGGGGGGTATGTCGACACGCTGTTGGGTCCTGAGAGAACACACCGTCCCCGAGCTCGTGGGGGACACGGGGTGTGTTTGTCTCTGGGTGCGGGCATCACCTGCTCACACAACTGCCGGCCCCGGGTCAGTCCGGGGAGCGGAGTGTGGTGTGCAGCGACGAGGTGGTGCTTCGTGTGTTGTTTGAGAACTGCACAGTGGACGCGAGCATCTTTGTTTCATGTTTTTGTCGAGATGTTGTGTTGTAAGTGTGTAAGAGCGCACGGTGGATGCCTTGGCACCAGGAGCCGATGAAGGACGTAGGAGGCTGCGATAAGCCTCGGGGAGCTGTCAACCGAGCTGAGATCCGAGGGTGTCCGAATGGGGAAACCCAGCCGCAGTGATGTGCGGTTACCCGCGCCTGAATATATAGGGCGTGTGGAGGGAACGTGGGGAAGTGAAACATCTCAGTACCCACAGGAAGAGAAAACAACAGTGATTCCGTGAGTAGTGGCGAGCGAAAGCGGATGAGGCTAAACCATGTCTGTGCCAAGCTGGCAGGCGTTGCAGGTGTGGGGTTGTGGGGTTCGTGCGTGTCACCTCTGCCATGGTGGCCGACAGTGAGAAAACCTGGCGTTAGCGGAAGTCGTCTGGGACGGCGTGCCGGAGAGGGTGAGAGTCCCGTACGCGAAAACGGATCAGGTCTGTCGTGCACGAGTACCCGAGTAGCAGCGAGCCCGTGAAATTCGCTGTGAATCTGCCGGGACCACCCGGTAAGCCTAAATACTCCCTGGTGACCGATAGCGGACTAGTACCGTGAGGGAAAGGTGAAAAGTACCCCGGGAGGGGAGTGAAATAGTACCTGAAACCGTGCGCTTACAATCCGTCAGAGCCTGCGCACCCTCGAGGTGGTGGGTGATGGCGTGCCTTTTGAAGAATGAGCCTGCGAGTTAGTGGTGTGTGGCGAGGTTAACCCGTGAGGGGCAGCCGTAGCGAAAGCGAGTCCGAACAGGGCGATGAAGTCGCATGCTCTAGACCCGAAGCGGAGTGATCTACCCATGGCCAGGGTGAAGCGACGGTAAGACGTCGTGGAGGCCCGAACCCACTTCAGTTGAAAATGGAGGGGATGAGCTGTGGGTAGGGGTGAAAGGCCAATCAAACTCCGTGATAGCTGGTTCTCCCCGAAATGCATTTAGGTGCAGCGTCGCGTGTTTCTCACCGGAGGTAGAGCTACTGGATGGTCTAGGGGGCCCAACAGCTTACCGACACCAGCCAAACTCCGAATGCCGGTGAGTGAGAGCGCGGCAGTGAGACTGCGGGCGATAAGGTTCGTAGTCGAGAGGGAAACAGCCCAGATCACCGGCTAAGGCCCCTAAGCGTGTGCTAAGTGGGAAAGGATGTGGGGTCGCGAAGACAACCAGGAGGTTGGCTTAGAAGCAGCCACCCTTGAAAGAGTGCGTAATAGCTCACTGGTCAAGTGATCCTGCGCCGACAATGTAGCGGGGCTCAAGCACACCGCCGAAGCCGTGGCACTCACACAATGCACCCCAGGACCCTTGCGGGGGTTCTGGCAGTGGTGTGGGTGGGTAGGGGAGCGTCGTGTGGCCAGGGAAGTCCCGGAGTGATCCAGGGGTGGAGGCCACACGAGTGAGAATGCAGGCATGAGTAGCGAAAGCAGAGTGAGAAACTCTGCCGCCGAATGACCAAGGGTTCCTGGGCCAGGCTAATCCGCCCAGGGTGAGTCGGGACCTAAGGCGAGGCCGACAGGCGTAGTCGATGGACAACGGGTTGATATTCCCGTACCCGTGTGGGCGCGCCCCTGGCGAGCCCGGTGATGCTAACCATCTGAAGCCCGGCGACCGATCCCTTCGGGGTGAGGCGCCTGTGGTGGAACGTGGGACCCGATCCGGTAGTAGCCAAGCGACGGGGTGACGCAGGAAGGTAGCCAGGCCAGTCAGTGGTAACACTGGTGTAAGGGTGTAGGGCGGGGTGCAGGCAAATCCGTGCCCCATACAAGCCTGAGACCTGACGCATAGCCGAATGAGGCGAACGTGGTGATCCTATGCTGCCGAGAAAAGCCTCTAGCGAGCTCCCGCACGGCCCGTACCCCAAACCGACACAGGTGGTCAGGTAGAGAATACCAAGGCGATCGAGATAACTGTGGTTAAGGAACTCGGCAAAATACCCCCGTAACTTCGGGAGAAGGGGGACCACGTCTGGTGAACCGCCTCGCGCGGGGAGCTGGGTGTGGTCGCAGAGACCAGAGAGAAGCGACTGTTTACTAAAAACACAGGTCCGTGCGAAGTCGTAAGACGATGTATACGGACTGACGCCTGCCCGGTGCTGGAAGGTTAAGAGGACCGGTCAATCACGCAAGTGGTGAAGCTGAGAATTTAAGCCCCAGTAAACGGCGGTGGTAACTATAACCATCCTAAGGTAGCGAAATTCCTTGTCGGGTAAGTTCCGACCTGCACGAATGGCGTAACGACTTCTCTGCTGTCTCAACCACAGACTCGGCGAAATTGCACTACGAGTAAAGATGCTCGTTACGCGCGGCAGGACGGAAAGACCCCGGGACCTTCACTACAGCTTGGTATTGGTGTTCGGTTCGGCTTGTGTAGGATAGGTGGGAGACTGTGAAGCGGCCACGCCAGTGGTCGTGGAGTCATCGTTGAAATACCACTCTGGTCGAATTGGATGTCTAACTTCGGACCATGATCTGGTTCAGGGACAGTGCCTGGTGGGTAGTTTAACTGGGGCGGTTGCCTCCCAAAATGTAACGGAGGCGCCCAAAGGTTCCCTCAGCCTGGTTGGCAATCAGGTGTCGAGTGCAAGTGCACAAGGGAGCTTGACTGTGAGACGGACATGTCGAGCAGGGACGAAAGTCGGGACTAGTGATCCGGCACCGGCACGTGGAAGCGGTGTCGCTCAACGGATAAAAGGTACCCCGGGGATAACAGGCTGATCTTCCCCAAGAGTCCATATCGACGGGATGGTTTGGCACCTCGATGTCGGCTCGTCGCATCCTGGGGCCGGAGTAGGTCCCAAGGGTTGGGCTGTTCGCCCATTAAAGCGGCACGCGAGCTGGGTTTAGAACGTCGTGAGACAGTTCGGTCCCTATCCGCCGCGCGCGCAGGAAACTTGAGGAAACCTGTCCCTAGTACGAGAGGACCGGGACGGACGAACCTCTGGTGTGCCAGTTGTCCCTCCAGGGGCACGGCTGGTTGGCTACGTTCGGAAGAGATAACCGCTGAAAGCATCTAAGCGGGAAGCTCGTTCCAAGATGAGGTTTCCCACCACCACCGCGTGGGTAAGGCCCCCCACAGACCATGGGGTTGATAGGCCAGAACTGGAAGCACCGCAAGGTGTGCAGGTGACTGGTACTAATAGGCCGAGGACTTACCACACACCCAAACATCTGTGGCAAGACCAAAAGCAATGACACGCAGCGTCCACTGTGCAGTATCTGAGACAACACACCACCCAACCCCGCAACCACGGGTACAGGTTGCTGGTGTGACAGTTTCACAGAGTTACGGCGGTCATAGCGGAGGGGAAACGCCCGGTCCCATCCCGAACCCGGAAGCTAAGCCCTCCAGCGCCGATGGTACTGCACCCGCCAGGGTGTGGGAGAGTAGGAC
>NZ_BAAGQZ010000066.1:0-3579 GCF_054783215.1 Rhodococcus aerolatus
CGACGATGGAGGTTCCTACGCCATCCATCCGAAAGACCTCGACGTGACCGACACAACCCCGCCGGCCGGCTTCGGCCGCCCTGACCTCACCGCCTTCGCGGCTCATCCCAATCGACCCTGATCGGGTCTGCTGACCCCCTCGACGAGAACGCAGCGACATCACAGCCACCCAACCCCGACCGTCCGGGAAGCTGGGGCACGTCACACGGCCTGTGCTGCGGGCGTGTCGAGTGGGTCGTCCAGGGGCGACGCAGGAGCGTCGACGCGACGTGCTGAGAGGTGGTTCCAACCGAGCGCTAGGACACTGGCTACAGGCATGGCGATAGGTCAGGAACGGCGTCGCTCCCTGCGCAGGAGGGAGCGCAGAGTCTCGGCGTTCGCGTAGCCGACCCGTAGCGCGATCTCGGCGGAGGTGAGGTCCGTGGTTGCTGAGAGGTGCCGAGCTCGTTCGATGCGAAGCCGTTGGACGAAGCCGAGCGGAGTGAGGTTGAGCGCCGCACGGACTCGTCGTTCGAGGGTGCGCCGGCTGGTGCCGAGCGACTGCGCGACGAAGGCGACGTTGAACGGTTCGTCCAGGCGGGCGCGCACGAAGCGTTCGAACTCGACGACGATCGGGTCCTCGTGCCGGAGATGTTCGTAGGCGACGAAGGCCGCCTGCGACGGACGCTCGTCGATGATGAGGAGCTTGGCGACATGTTGGGCCAGGTCGGGGCTGATCGATCGCACGAGTGAGAGCGCGAGGTCGATGTGGGCGAACGCGGCGCCGGCGGTGACGAGGTTCCCGTCGACCACGACCATGGTGTCGAGATCGAGGGCGACGGTCGGATAGCGCTTCAGGAACTCCGGCCCCAGGAACCAACTGGTCGTCGCCCGCCGATGATGCATCCGTCCGGTCTCGGCGACAGCGAACACGCCGGTGCACGCCGCGGCGATCCGGGTGGTCGCCTCGTCGAGGCGCCCGAGCGAGGCGATGACCGAACGAGCATCTCGGCTCTGGAGGGCGTCGTGGGTCGCGGCGGCCGTGAGGGTTCCAAGCGCAGGGACGACGACCACGTCGAACTCTCCGGACTCCGACAGCGGGTGGTCCACCGACAGGGTCATCGATGCCGTCGTGGTCACTCGCCGTTTCGGTCCGAGGATGGCGAGTTCGATCGCGTCGATCCGCGGGTCGACATCGCTGCGGGCTCCGTCGGCCACCCGCACGATGTCGATGATCGACGCGACAGCCGAACCGAAGCAGCCGTCGATCGCGATCAGTCCGATACGCATGGCGCAAACAATAGCAATACTGCCGTATACGCCACTTCTCACATGCCCTTGCTCGTCATACGCTGAACTCGCTTCACCAAGAAACCTCGACACCTAGGAGAACCCCTCATGTCCACACCCGCATCACTTCCGTATGCCTTCGTCGCCAAGATCGTCGCGGCCGATGGACAGCACGACGCGCTCGCCGATCTGCTCGCCGGCGCTGTCGCGCTCGCCAACGAAGAAGTAGGAACGATTGTCTGGTTCGCGGTCAGGACCCACGCCGACACCTTCTGGATCTTCGATGCATTCCCCGACGAGGCCGCTCGCGACGCCCACGCCAACGGCGCCATCGTCGCAGCCCTGATGGCCAACCAGCACCTCCTCGGCGCAGCACCCGAGATCCTGGCGGCCGACGTCCTCGCGTCCAAGCTTCCGTAGTCCGCCAACGCACGAGACGATCGCGCCCCGCCGAGCCGTCGCCAGGTCGCGACGCAGCGCCACGCTGCGTTGCCGAGCGGTGCGAGGCCTATCGGCACACGGACAGGATGTCCGAGCGTTCATCCGGCGAGGGGTCCGTCGCAGAGGAGAGCGACGTCGGGTGTCGGGCAGAGCCGTGAGGCCAGCGCATCGCGCGACCATCAGAACCGAACCGCCCCTGCCCTACGTTTCCGCAGGTCAGGGGCTGTTCGCCGGAGCCGCCTGTCGGAATCGAACCGACGACCTAATCACGTCGGCTTTGCGTCTATCGCCTGATGCGCCCACTGGGCGAACGAGCCGCTGACCTGCGCGAACGCCGAGCGTGGGGGACGCCGCCATCCGGTGGTGACCGACGACGACCGACTAGTACCGACCGTTTCACCGGAGCTTGCGGCGGCGTCGAAGCCGAGCAAGCTCCATTCTTTTAGCTCACCGCGCCCTCCTTCTCGCCGGTCCCGTCGTCGTCGAAGACGTTTCAGGGGTCTTCTCAGATGCCGGTGTAGGTCGGCCGGGCGCGTCGGTCCGCAGATAGACGTCGAGGTCTCCCGACGATGGAGGTTCCTACGCCATCCATCCGAAAGACCTCGACGTGACCGACACAACCCCGCCGGCCGGCTTCGGCCGCCCTGACCTGACCGCCTTCGCTCGACTCGACGGCCTCGGTCTGAGCGTGATCGGGCAACGACTTGAACCGGATCGTGCGGTCCTCGCGTGCCGCGTGGTGGAACCAGATCAGTGGTGCCGACGGTGCGGCAGCGAAGGCGCTGCTCGTGACACCGTGATCCGGCGGTTGGCCCACGAGCCGCTGGGCTGGCGACCGACCGTGCTGGAAGTTGTAGTGCGCCGCTACCGCTGTGCCGACTGCGGACACGTGTGGCGCCAAGACACCAGCGCCGCGGCGGAGCCACGCGCGAAGCTCTCGCGCACCGGGCTGCGGTGGGCGCTGGAAGGGATCGTGGTCGCACACCTCACCGTCGCCCGTGTCGCCGAGGGACTTGGGGTCGCGTGGGACACCGCCAACAACGCGGTCCTGGCTGAAGGCAAGCGGCTGCTGATCAACGACCCCACGCGGTTCGAGGGCGTGAAGGTCATTGGCGTCGATGAGCAGGTCTGGCGCCACACCCGGCGTGGCGGCAAGTACGTCACCGTGATCATCGACCTCACCCCGGTCCGCGATGGCGCCGGCCCAGCAAGGCTGCTGGACATGGTCGAGGGCCGGTCGAAGGCGGCGTTCAAGACCTGGCTCGCCGACCGCGACGCCGCCTTCCGTGACGGGGTCGAGGTGGTCGCGATGGACGGCTTCACCGGGTTCAAGACCGCCGCTGCGGAGGAGATCCCGGACGCGGTCACGGTGATGGATCCCTTTCACGTCGTGCGCCTGGCCGGTGACGCCCTCGACAGGTGCCGGCGCCGGGTCCAACTCGCGATCCACGGGCACCGTGGGTTCAGGGACGACCCGCTCTACAAGTCGCGGCGCACGCTGCACACCGGCGCGGACCTGCTCACCGACAAGCAGAGCGACAGGCTACGCGCGCTGTTCGTTGATGACGCTCACGTCGAGGTCGAGGCGACCTGGGGTGTCTACCAGCGCATGATCGCCGCCTATCGCCACGAGGACCGGCAACGTGGCCGCGAGCTCATGGAGAAGCTGATCACCGACCTCAGCGCCGGCGTCCCCAAGGTGCTCACCGAGCTCACCACCCTGAGCCGGACCCTGAAGAAGCGAGCCGCTGACGTGCTCGCCTACTTCGAACGACCCGGCACCAGCAACGGGCCGACCGAGGCGCTCAACGGACGGCTCGAACACCTGCGCGGCTCCGCACTCGGGTTCCGCAACCTGACCAACTACAT